>NZ_JACJOQ010000468.1:0-22690 GCF_014695635.1 Coleofasciculus sp. FACHB-712
TTTGCTCTAAGGATTCGAGCAGTTCACCAATCGTACTGCCGCTGCCTTCAATGGTGGCTTGATTGTTTGTAAGCTTCTGGAGAGGAGTCGGAACGAGAACTTTGACTGTCATACTTAAAGATTATTCAGTAGTCATTCATGCGTAGTCACGAGCGATGAGTCATTAGCAACCCCGGAGGGACTAATGACTCATCACAAAAAGCTGGTAGCGGTTATTAAACCAGAACTTGCTGCCAGTCGAGGCGTTCGAGTGTCCGAGAGCGCTCTAATGCCCGCTCGAAACTATCCAGCTTCGCCTCAATTGTCAGGGGTTCCCCGATGTATCCTTGCACCGCTTCTTGGGTTTTCAGTCCGTTGCCGGTAATGTAAACGACGGTCGTTTCTTCGGGATCAATTTTACCCGCTTCTACCAATTTTTTCAGCACGGCGATGGTGGTGCCACCAGCGGTTTCGGTAAAGATGCCTTCGGTTTCAGCTAATAGCTTGATGCCGTCAACAATTTCAGTATCGTTGACTGATTCAATGTTACCGCCGGTTTTCTTGGCGACTTCCAGCGCATAAACTCCGTCTGCTGGGTTGCCAATCGCGATTGATTTGGCAATGGTGTTCGGCTTCACGGGGGTTACGAAGTCGCGCCCTTCCCGATGAGCTTGGGCAATGGGGGAACAACCTTCAGCTTGGGCACCGCTGAAACGGACGCTCTTATCAGCTACTAGTCCAACGTTGATAAATTCTTGGAATCCTTTGTAGATTTTGGTGAACAGAGAGCCAGATGCCAAAGGAGCGACGATATGATCCGGCAGTTTCCAACCTAGCTGTTCTGCTACTTCGTAGCCGAGGGTTTTTGAGCCTTCCGAGTAGTAGGGACGGAGGTTAATGTTGACAAATCCCCAGCCTTGGGTATTAGCAACTTCGCAGCAGAGGCGGTTCACCTGGTCGTAGTTACCCTGAACTGCCATGACGGTGGGACCGTAGATGAGTGTACCTAGAACTTTACCGGCTTCCAGGTCGGCGGGGATGAAAACGCAGCAGTCTAAACCGGCGTAGGCAGCGATCGCTGCCGTAGAATTCGCTAAATTACCCGTACTGGCGCAGGATACCGTCGTAAATCCTAATTCCTGCGCTCTTGTTAAAGCGACCGACACCACCCGATCTTTAAAGCTCAGGGTGGGCATATTGACGGCATCGTTTTTAATATAAAGATTTTTAATACCCAGACGGCGAGCTAAGCGATTGGCTTTTACCAGTGGTGTCATGCCAGTTCCCACGTCAATCGGCTTTTCTGTGGCGACGGGCAAGAAGGAACGATAGCGCCAAATTGAGTTAGGCCCTGCCTGAATGCTTTCACGAGTGACGGTGCGGCGCAGAACATCGTAGTCGTAGGTTACTTCCAGCGGGCCAAAACAAAACTCACAGACATGAGTTGCCTTGAGTTCGTATTCGGTGCCGCATTCTTTACACTTCAGTGCCGTAAAGGTTGCCGTTGTTGACTGGGTTGCCTGGGTCATGGGTATTTACACTCTAATCGTCCGTCATCGCTCGGTTGATACTAACACAGGCAAAAATACCCGTCAAATATATCCGACTCTTTTAGTCGGGTTTAAATGTTATTTATGATACAAAATTTAGCCCTCAGTCTGAAGACCGGGGCGATCGCATTCCAAGCTTGCGGTCGCGAATTTAGGAAAAAGAGGGAATTGAAGCGGATTTGGGATGAAAAAACCGAATTTCTGGCGTTTAACTTTTGTCTTTCCTAGCCACCGCTAACAGGGGGAATCAGCACGACTTCATCCCCATCATGCAGAATCGTGTCTGGCTCGACGAATTGAAAATTAACGCCAAAGCGAGTAACTTGACGCCATTTGTCAAGTTCTGGATGTTCGGAAGCAAATTTATCTAATATCGCTGAAACATCTGTATTTGGAGGGATTTTCAGCACCAGTTCCGAAACGCCATAGGCTTCTTGATAGGCAGCGAATAATTTGACGGTAATCGCGATCGCTTCAGTGGACATAGGAACTGATGCTAGAGGTGGCTGGCATTAGATTAGCGCGATCGCCGACCATCTGCTTTATGAATGCCCCCTAATCCAAAAAGCGATCGCACCCAAGAAAGGGAGACGGGGCTTTTGGCATCTTCAACATCTGCATCAGATGCACTCTCTTCGAGGTTCTCGGCGTTTTCTGCATAAGGGAGGGAATTTACCACGTTCAAGGAATCTTGTTGCACCGCCGCCAATGCTTGACCCACCGCCACGATAATCTGAGGTGCTAACTTAGCTTTAGCCCGTTGCTGCTGTAGATACCATCCTCTGGGACTGGTCGCATACAGGGCTGGCAGACGATTCAGGGCGTAAGCGATCGCATGGGTTGGATTGATATAGTTGACCAACTTTGGCGGTAACTGCTGGAGTTGCCGGTGTACTTCCTGAGCAACTAACAGTTCCATGACATTGCAGTAGGTTAGAACTTGATTTGGTTGCATAATCTTCTTAAAGACTGAGCTGGCGATCTCTGTAAAGAAGGACAGACGTTGTAGAAGGCGATCTCGCGCGTTATCCTCTTAGATTGCCAAAGACGCTTTCGCTTGACGGCTCACTTTTTTGCTGACTCTTTGGCTCAGTTTTCAGGGTAAGGCTGCGATCGCTACACCGAAAGGTGAGCCAGAATAAGCGAGAATTGTGGTAAAGAGCTTAAATATGGCGGGGTCTCTCAGAGCATCTGCACGAGGACTAGAAAGCGTTGATAAAGCCCGAAAAAGGAAAGGTTGGACAAAAACAATGACCGTTTCTTGGTGGCAGGCTGCCCTAACGACCCAGGCAACCTTGAAACGGTTTTGGCAGAAAAAACCCATTCAGCAAGAGACTTTTATTCATATTTGCCAAGCTGTCGGGATCGGCAACTGGAAGGAAATTGTTGATTCAGGTGCAGTTGAAGAAGCAGAAGCGCGTGAAATGCCCATACTCGATTGGGGTGAAGCGCCTGATGTCTCTGGTTTCTATGGGCGCACAGAAGAACTCGCTGTGCTTGAGAAATGGATTGTCGCTGATGGTTGCCACCTAGTAACGCTGTTCGGCATGGGGGGAATTGGTAAAACAGCGCTATCCGTGATGCTAGCCGAGCAAATTCAGAATGAGTTTGATTATTTCATCTGGCGATCGCTCCGTTCTGCCCCATCAGTCGAAGACCTGATCGCAGACTTGCTCCGATGCCTCTCCAACGAGCAATCAACTGATTTACCAACCGATTTACCAAAAGATATTGGTCGCCGAATTTCCCAGTTAATCTCCCAGCTAATTGAGTCTCTGCGATTTCCCAAAGGAACAAACCCTTCCACAGGTTCCCATCGATGTCTGCTGATTTTGGATGAAGTCGAAACGATTCTAGGTGCTGGTCAAGCAACTGGGTATTATCGAGAAGGGTATGAAGGCTATGGCGAACTATTCAGACGAGTGGGAAGAGAGCGCCACAACAGCTGCTTAATGCTAATCGGTCGAGAGCAACCGAATGAAATTGCATTAATCCAGGGAGAAACTCCAAGCGTTCGTTCATTACTGCTGTCCGATCTCAATGATACAGACGCTTGGCAAATATTTAGAGCCAAAGGTTTGTCAGACGAGAACCACTGGAAAAGCCTTTTTCAAATCTATCGAGGGAATCCCTTAATCTTAAATATTATTGCCAGTTATATAAAAGACTCATTTGCTGGTAAAGTTTCTGATTTCTTAAAGCTAGAAACAATATTTTTAGGCGATATTCATCTAATTTTAGATACTTCCTGGCAACGGCTATCAAATCTTCAAAAAGAAATTATGTTTAAGTTAGCGGCTAATCTCAACCCCAGCTCTATCTTTAAATTAAAAGAAGAAATCAATCTAACGGTTTCAACTTCTGAAATCATGGAAGCGATTCAAGCATTAGAACGTCGTTCGCTGATAGAAAAGCAAATCGAAGGGAATGAAGTTATTTATACGCTTCAGCCAGTTGTGAGAAGGTATGTTAAAAGAAAAATTGCTAAGCGAACGGTTGAACAATAAAGTTATTTTCCGAGAGGAAGTTATAATTCTATAACATTCCCACTCAAATCGGGATAGTGTGTTTGCCGTGAGTTATTGCATCAATCCTAACTGCCGCAATTTCAACGAACCTGGTAATCAAAGCACTTGTCCTGACTGTGGCTCTGAAAGTTTAGTAGAAGGGCGCTATCGGGTCATCCAACGTTTGGGCAAAGGAGGCTTTGGTCAAACCTTTGAGGTGGAGGACGTGCGTCGGGAAGGTATAAAAAAAGTCCTAAAAATTTTGCTTACTGATTATGAGAAGGCAATCTGCCTATTCCAGCGGGAAGCCGAAGTTCTAAAGAAGTTGAATCATCAAGGGATTCCCAAAGTAGAGGCAGATGGATACTTCCAGTTATGTCATCTAAAGAGCGAAAAGCCCTTGCACTGCTTGGTGATGGAGAAAATTGAGGGGATCAACTTAAAAGAATGGTTGAGCAGCCGGAACCATCAACCCATCAGCCAAAAGCAAGCGATCGCTTGGTTGAAACAACTGGCAGAAATCTTACAGCAAGTTCATCAAAGCAACTATTTTCACCGGGATATTAAGCCGTCTAACATTATGCTGCGACCTGATAATCAACTGGTGTTGATTGATTTTGGTGCAGTCCGGGAAGCTACGGAAACCTACTTGCACAAATTAGCCGGAAGAGATGGCACAGCAATAATTTCCCACGGCTATACACCCCCAGAACAAGCCGATGGTAGAGCTGTTTCCAAATCTGATTTCTATGCTTTAGGACGCACCTTCGTTCATTTGCTGACAGGCATACATCCCCATGACCTTCCTGAAAACCCCCAAACAGGTCAGTTGAATTGGCGAAACAGTGCCCCACAGATTTCACTAGACCTGGCAACTTTAATTAATGACCTGATGGCTCCTTTCGCAGGGAATCGACCTGAAAATGCCCAAGAAATTGTGCAACGTTTAGAGGAAATTGAGACGCAAATCAACAATCATCGGCGGACACGATCTCCCGACGACACGCTTACTTTGCTTCCTGAAGGCAATTGTTCAGACGAAGAAGTTACCAGGAGTATCAACTCAGGAAATTTAAGGCTTGTACTCATTTGGGTCGTGAGTGCAATTCTTTTGACAGGACTCGGAATAATTATCTATGCGCTTGTGAAACCGCCGAAGGCTTGTGATTCCAATCTTGCAGACAATGTAAGTTGTGGAGAAGAAGTTTTAGTTCCCAGTTTGAAAGGCGCTCTCAAGCAAAAAGGCGTGCAAAAATTTGCAAACGGTCAATATGCTGAGGCGGTTGGTTTATTAGAACAGGCACGGAGCGAACAGCCAAGCGACCCGGAAATTTTGATTTACCTGAATAATGCCCGATTGATGGATAAAAAGGAAAAGGCATACACGATTGCTGTTGCCGCTCCGATAACCAACAATCCAAACAGAGCGTTGGAAATTCTACGAGGAGCTGCCCAAGTCCAAAATGAAATCAATCAGGGTCAAAGGATTAGTGGTAAAGGGCTGAAAGTAGTCATCGCAGATGATGCCAATAATCCTGTCAAAGCTAAACAAATTGCCGAGTCATTCGTGTTGAAAAAGGACATTTTAGCTGTCATCGGTCACTATGCCAGCGAAGTGACACTGGGAGCGATCGCAATTTATCAACAGCACGGGTTGGTATTAATTTCTCCAGGTAGCACCTCGGAAGACCTCTCAGAGTGGAGCCAAAAGAGCGAACACGTTTTCTTTCGCACTGTACCCAGTAATCGCGTGAATGCCCAGGCTTTGGCTAGCTACATGATCCAAGCCAATCAGCGAACAGCCGCAGTCTTTTACTCTGGCACAAGTAATTACAGCAAATCTATCCGAGATCAATTTCACGTTAGCTTCCCCGCAAGTAGAGGACGGGTAAGAGCAGATTTTGAACTGTGCAAAAAGGACTTCAATGCTGTTGAGGCGATTAACCAAGCACAAGCAAAAGGAGCGACTACGCTGGTCTTCCTTCCGGATGGTCAGACCTGTCCTTTTTCCTTTCAGAATGTCTTAGCGGTCATTAAGGCAAATCAGGGTCGTTATCCGATGGTGGGAGCATGGGCTGTTTACAGTTCTGAGATTCTACAAATCGACCCTAAATATGTAGTCGGTCGCTTAGTAGTAACAGTCCCTTGGCATTCCTTGAGCAGCCCCAATCCAACGTTTCCCAAAGAATCTAAGCAGTTATGGAAAGCGGAAGTGAGTGGGCTGACCGCTACGACTTATGATGCAGCTCGTGCGTTAATAACGGCTTTAGCAAAAAAACCTCAACCGAATCGTTATGACGTGCGGCAGGCTTTATCGGCTCCCGACTTTCGAGCCAATGGTGCAATGGGGATAATTAGTTTTCGCGGTGGAGATCCCAATGAGCCGATCTTTACATTGGTCAAAGTCGTGCCGTCTAACTGCTCGCTTTATGGTTTTAAGTTTGTACCTGTAGACTATCCCCCAGATAAACTTAAGGAAATAGAGCGCGGTTGCAAAAACTAAACGTACTCATCCGAATGCTCTAGCGGATTCTGACAAATCCAGCTTTTTCAACCAGTTTTTGACCCCGATCTGTTAGCAGTAACTTGGCGTAAGCTTCCCCAGCTCGTTGTTCAATTTGTTCGTTTTGTTTAACAATTACTGATAATCGGCGAGTTAGAGGATATTGACCATTCGAGAGGATTACCACTTGTGTAGATCGTTTAATGTCATTAAGCCTCTATTTGAGTTTGCCATTTATCGTCAAATCTTTAACTTTTCAAGTTTTTTAACTATGGTTGTTTTTTTCAACTGAATTAGGCTCGCTATATAAATCAGCTCTAACAGCTTCTCTCCTCTAATTCTTATGAGTTCTCTTCGCCTCAGGGGTTCGTTTTTTATCGGTTCTTTTTTTCAACAACAATACGAGAATGGCACCAATTGCTAACCCTACACCATGTGCCCAATACCCAATGCCCACGGGATTGACGCCACCGGAAATATTTAAGCTACCGATTCCATAAAACATCTGCTGAATAAACCACCAGAATAGATAAAACAAAGCTGGCAATTCAATAGGGATAAACACAATTACTAGGGGCAAAATGGTATCAATTTTTGCCTGGGGAAAACTCAGAAAATAGGCTCCGAGGACAGATGCGATCGCGCCATTGGCTCCAATTAATGGCATCGTCAAAGTAGAGTCTAGTAAAACTTGTACTATGCCCGTCAAAATGCCACCCAGCAAATAAAGTAGTAGAAATCGTCGGTGTCCGAGAAGATTCTCTACACTCTTTCCAAAAACAAATAAAAATAGGATGTTTCCTAAAATTTGACCAAAGCTGCTGTGGAGAAACATCGCCCAGAACAGGGAACTGGAGAACATCAGCAAGGCAACCCATGCTGCTGGATTTTCCCCACTGAGGACATCTGAAATCACAGCACTTATTCGGGCAGGAACGATACCCCAGTGTTGGATAAAAGCGCTCAGTTTACCTGCAAACTCTAATTTTAACTCCCACAGAAACAAAGCAACATTGATTCCGATCAGGGCGTAATTAACAATCGGTTTGCTGCGACTGGGGATGTTATCAGCAATAGGAATCATGAGGATTTTAGATTTTAGATTTTAGCTTTTGGGTGAATCATCAATCCACACTCTTGCCCTCAAACTTATCCTAGCTCGCTAAACAAATCCGCCAAAATTACATTGGAAAATAAAAACCCTTCCGGATCGGTTAATCTTAATCGTCCCTTCGGTGGGAGTTTCTGGGCGTCAAGCGCGATCGCTTTTCCGCTTTCGCCGACAATTTCTACCCAACCTTGCTGGTAGTAGGGTTGCAAACACGTCCAAATTTGTTGCAGCGTCTGTTTGCCAAACTGTTCAGCTAAGGTTGATAAACTGAGACCCTCTGCTAGACGCAGCCCCAGCATCAAGGTTTCCAACAATACTTCAGATGTCAATGTTTGAGGACAATCCCACACGCCACCTGCTGTGACTATCTGTTGCACCCATTCGTAATATTCCCGTGTTTTGCGGGGACGGGTGAACCGGCACCCTTGCAAATGACTGGCGGCACCCATGCCAAAGGCATAGTAGGGGCGATTTTCCCAGTAAACTCGATTGTGGCGGCATTGATGACCGGGTTTGGCATAATTAGAAATCTCATAATGCTCATAACCGGCACTGGTGAGAACTTGCTGCGCTAGTCGGTACATCTCGGCAGCCATTTCATCGGTGGGAAGCGGTTTGGCACCGGGTTGATATTGACGCCCAAAGGCAGTAACGGGTTCGACTTGGAGATCGTAGATTGAAATATGAGTGGGCGCGATCGCTACTGCGGTTTCTAGAGATTCCTGCCACTGTTCCAACGTCTGATGGGGCAACCCAGAAATCAAATCCAAGCTGAATTCGGGAACCCCCACTTTGCGAACTAGCTCCACAGCTGCAAAGATATCAGAGACACCATGCGATCGCCCGCACACTTCCAATAGTTCTGGCTGAAACGCCTGTACCCCCAGACTGATTCGATTCACTCCAACTGAGCGGTAGCCTTGAAGTTGTTGCGAGTCAAAGGTGCCAGGGTCCATCTCCATCGAAATTTCAGCATCGGTGGCAATACCAAAACCAGCATCAAGTTGAGTCAAAATTTGCTTGAGTTGTTGCACCGATAACAACGAAGGAGTACCACCTCCAAAAAAAACTGTTTTTAGGGAATTTCCTTGTACTGGTGTAACTTCAATTTCTTGGCACAATACCTCAACATACTGCTCAATTGTGCCAGAGTTCTTACCAGTCTTGCGATCCCCTACCACAGACACTGGAAAATCACAGTAAAAGCACCGGCGTCTACAAAATGGAATGTGGAGATAAGCAGAGCTGGGGATACCCAAATTAATATTTTTTGCGTCCGGGATTAAATAATTTAAGACCATATTTGTATCAATACTCAATATAGCGATGAAATCTTTAAATGTTTGATTAACAGTTGTTACTTTACTGAATTGTTGTCAGGTCTTTTCTTCTCTTAGCAAGAATACGTCAAGCCTATACCCCCTCTTGTTTCCTGCCTTTTAGAAGCGACATAATTGGCTAATTTTTCAGAATTGTTCTTTTAATAAATAAAGAGGTGACTTCATAAAAATAGCTCAAATTGGATTAAATGCTGGTGCTAAATCAATGGTCATCCGCAAGAGTGAAGTCAATAACACAAAAGATATAATAAAACAAATGTAAATTTGTATCAGTTCTTGAGAGCCGCTTTCAGGAATTGAAGCAATCATCCCAAATAACTGGAAACCATGCTTGACGCAATCATTATTATTTTATTCATCCTAGCAGCGGCGGGAATCGGGTTCGACGCGATTGAATTACTACCTAGCGGTGCCCTACATCAAGTCAGCAATCAGGACGCTTTACGCTGGGTCTTCGCCGGGTTTGCTGCCCTGGTTGGGGGCGCTGCCGGTTTGCTCGTGCAGACGACCTATCGACGCTTGGAAAAGAGAGTCCGGGAAATGCCGATCGAGGTCATTTTGACCAGAGCTGTCGGTTTGGTGATTGGCTTATTAGTTGCCAACTTGATGCTGGCACCCGTTTTCTTACTACCAATGCCCTTCGATTTTGCTTTTATTAAGCCTCTTGTTGCCATTTTAGGCAGTGTCATGTTTTCCTACTTGGGAGTGACTTTAGCGGATACCCACGGTCGTTCCTTCTTGAGGCTGATTAGTCCCCACAGCGTGGAAACGATGTTGGTGGCAGAAGGAACCCTCAAACCTGCCTCGACCAAGGTTTTAGACACCAGCTGCATCATCGATGGTCGCATTGAAGAACTGCTGAACACTGGCTTTATCGAAGGTCAAATCCTCGTACCCCAGTTTGTCTTGCAGGAACTGCAACAACTGGCAGATGGTTCCAACGATCTGAAGCGAGTTCGGGGACGGCGAGGGCTAGATATCCTGAACCAGATGAAGGATGCTTACTCAGAACGGATTGTAATCCACTCCGCCGATTACGATGAAATTCCCAAGGTGGATGCGAAGTTAGTCCGGTTGACGCAAGAAATCAACGGCACTTTGCTCACCAACGACTACAACTTGAGTAAGGTTGCTACTTTGCAGAAAGTGCCGGTGCTGAATATTAACGATTTGGCTCAGGCAATTCGGGCAATTTATCTGCCTGGTGATAGCTTGGATATCAAAATTATCAAGGGTGGCAAGGAACCAGCTCAGGGCGTCGGCTACCTGGATGATGGAACAATGGTGGTTGTGGAAGACGGGCGCGACTACATGGGTGGTGAAATCCGAGTGGTTGTAACCAGTGCCTTGCAGACTTCGGCGGGGCGAATGATTTTTGCTCGCCCTCAAGCGTCTGTTGTGGCTTGAGTAGCTTGAAGTGGCGATCGCCACTGGTGGCACCTAGAAAGCCCACAAGCACCACTCTTAAAATCTCACCGCCAAGAAAGTACGCAGAGGTAAATTGCTTCCTCTGCGTACCTTGGCGTACCTTTGCGTTAAAAAAACCTACTCCTGCAAAATAGTTTTAGAGACGATCCGTGTCTTCTTCCTATCTGCTTCCGAAAGTTCTTCACCTGATTGCAAGCGAGTAGCACTGGTTTGGAGAACCGTCGCGCCTCCCTTGTCTCCCATTTGCAGGGCGGTTTTGGCGGCAGTTTGTAACATCGTCGCTGCACCCACGCGATCGCCTTGCTGCAATTTCGCCTCTGCTAACTGAGTTTGTCGGTATTTCGCTAACGCCAAAATAGACTGTTGCACCTGAGGATTGGGTGCGGGTTGGTAACTCCGGACAACATTCGCCTCAACTAAGACTTGTTGAGAAATTAGCCCCATTTTATCCTGGGCAGGATCGTCGTAACGGACTTGCACCTGGGCGATCGCTTGACGCCCTTCCGCCAGCTGGCTAACGTAAAGATTCGCCAAAATGATTCGCGGCACATCTTTCATCAAGTCTCCCAGACGTACCGTATAGCGATCGCCTTCTTGTTGCACCGGCAGTTCAATGGTATCTGGAGCAACTTGGGCGATGGGTTTGAGTTCCGCTAACCGTACCTTCGGCATTAACGAAATTGATAAGTAGGCATTTGTCAACCCCACCGCAGAGATTCGATTAAACAAGCGTCCAAACTCATTGACTGCCTGTTCGGGACGCTCAATATAGGACAGCGTACCGCCACCCGCATCAGCAATTTTTTCCAAAACATCCTGGTTCCAATGAGCGCCAAATCCCAATGTATTCAACGTCAGGTTGTAGCCAGTCGCCACTTGGGCAAATTTCAGACAGCGGTTGTTGTCGCCATGCTCATTTTCGCCATCTGTTAACAGAAAAGCTTGAGAAACCGTTTCCTTTTTGCCCTTCGCCAGTTCTTCAATTCCCAGTTTTAAACCCTCATCAATCGCCGTACCCCCATCTGCACTGAGCCGATTAATCTGTTTCTTAATATTTTCTGGGTTGTCAATGACTTGGTTGGGGACAAGCACTTTGGCTTTGTGATCGAAGGCGACAACCGAGATGCGATCGCCCGGTGTGAGACGATCCACCAGACCGATCGCTGCCTGTTTCACCGTTTCCAGGGGGCGTCCATTCATCGAGCCACTGTGGTCGAGAATTATGCATAAATTGAGCGGGGCACGATCTTCAAGATCCCCAGCGATCGCAGAAATAGAAATTTCTAGTTGACGCTGGCTACTCGTTTGAGTCGCGTCAATATTCATATCATTCAAAGCAGGCTGTAAACCAACTCTCATAGCACGCTCATTCCTGGCAGAACAAGAAGGGATCGGAGTAACCACAAGACTAAACGCTGACGCTCCGGAAAGGGAACCATAAAATTACCCCAACCGCGACCGGGCTTATTTTCTACAATAGCTTGCAGCCCAACACGGCGGAAGCAGCCAGCCAAAAGATCGCAATTCTTTGCAGAGTAAAACGCGATCGCTGGGGTGGATTTCACCCATCACCTTTCGCAAAAACCGATACTTCAACTCAGGTTTCTCTGTTTAAAAACCCAAAAATTAGAAGCGTTTAAGACCCATTTTCCGGCGTCCCCTCCCAAAAAGCCCGCTGACAGGCGCTAAAGCGACATCAAGCCACCCTCAACCTGACTAAAAGCGGTAAGGGGAGTAAAACTGCTAGAATCCAGTCAGTACGGTGGGGCACACCGGAATTAATGTCAAATTAAAGATAGCACCACTATTGCAGCTTTCCGATACGCCATGAACTCACCCATCCAGGCTGTTCAAGCTCCCTACGGCGGCGATAGCTTCTACCGAACACCGCCACCAGACTTACCGTCCCTGATTTTAAAGGAGCGGATTGTCTATCTGGGAACGCCCTTGGTGCCAGAGGTAACGAAACTAATCATCGCCCAACTGCTGTTTTTGCAGTACGAAGATCCAGAAAAACCGATCAAAATCTACATCAATTCCACCGGCACCTCGCGTTACGACGGCGAACCTGTTGGCTTTGAAACCGAAGCCTTCGCCATCTGCGACACGATGAACTACATCAAGCCGCCCATTCATACCATCTGTATCGGTTCGGCAATGGGAATGGCGGCAATGCTACTCTCTGCTGGGACTAAAGGCTATCGCGCTAGTCTGCGCCATGCCACGATTATCCTGAACCAGACTAAGAGCTACGCTCGCGGTCAGGCGACGGATATTCAAATCCGAGCCAAAGAAGTGCTGGCTAATAAGACAACGATGCTGGATATCCTATCGCGCAATACAGGTCAGACCCCTGAAAAAATTGCCAAGGATATGGATCGACTCTTCTATATGACTCCGGAGCAAGCTGTGGAATATGGCTTGATCGATCGGGTTCTAGAGTCCAAATCAGATTTACCAACACCACTTCCCGCTGGTGTCATCTGAAGAATTAAAAATTAAAAATTAAAAATGAAGACTATTCAAATTTTTAATTTTTAATTTTGCATTTTTAATTCTTTGGATACGAATTTTCACTTTTTACGAACGGAGTTCTACATTATGCCTATTGGCTACCCTAGAGTTCCCTACCGGATGCCAGGGGGACAATATACCGAGTGGATTAACATCTACGATCGCCTTTACCGGGAACGGATTATTTTCATGGGCGAAGATGTTGATGATGAAATGGCTAACCAGATAATTGCCGTGATGCTTTATCTGGATTCGGAAGATCCGGGCAAGGACATCTATCTCTATATCAACTCTCCGGGTGGCGTAGTCACTTCTGGCATGGCGATTTATGACACCATGCAGCACATCAAATCAGATGTGGTGACAATTTGTGTAGGCTTAGCGGCATCAATGGGTTCGTTCCTGCTGACCGCTGGGACAAAAGGTAAGCGTCTCGCTTTGCCTCACTCGCGGATTATGATTCACCAACCTTCTGGTGGTACGCGGGGACAAGCCACAGACATTGAGATTGAAGCGAGAGAGATTCTACGGATTCGTCGCCAGCTGAATGAGATTTATTCTCACCGGACGGGTCAGCCTATTGAGAAAATTGAGAAGGACATGGATCGTGACTTTTTCATGTCTGCTCAAGAAGCGAAGGAATACGGTCTAATTGACCGCGTTATCGAAGAACGTCCGAAGTAATGAGTGATTAGCTGTTAGCTGTTAGCTGCTTGACGGGTGGGTAGTCGCAATTGTAAACTTGGGCTTCCAACAAGATTCTCAGAAGCTAATAGCTAACCGCTAAAAGCGAAGGGCTAGAAATAAACTCCCGACTATCAACAAAGATTAAAGCCTAATCGATAGATGATTCCTCTGATGAACCTCGCAGATTGTTACCGGGTGTTGGGGTTAAGATCAGGGGCATCTTTTGCAGAAATTAAAGCGTCTTACCGACGTTTGGCACGGCAGTATCATCCCGACGCAAATCCTGGCGATCGCCAAACGCAAGATAAATTTATAGAGTTGACGGAGGCTTACAAGTTCCTCCTCAGTGTAGTAGATAAGTCTGAGACGGTTGAGAAAGTATCCAATCCAGAACAGACTGCTGCACCGCCTCCTCAACCTTCCGTCACGAAGGTGACTCGCAAAGAGACGCCCAAAGAAACGCCCGTTCAAAAACTCCCAGACTTGTCGATAACTGAGCAACAGTTGAAGTGGAGTTCTTATCAGCAGTTGCAGCAGTTGCTGAAAAATCGCCGATTTCCCCGCGCGATCGCCCTCATCGAAGGACTCGCCCAACGGCTGCCAGAAGATCCAGAAGTGCGTCAGTGGCAAGCGATCGCTTATCAACGTTGGGGGCGTCAGCTGATCGCTGAAAAGCAACTCGAAAAGGCAAGAATTTATCTAAAAAAAGCCCTGAAAACCGACCCCCACAATCGCTCTCTCTGGGCAGAAGTGGAACGAGATTTTCGCCGTTTAGAGCAGATTTTTTAGCTTTACTTCGCTGCAACCAAATATCTTCAATTGGGTTCTGCTTGGGATTCTTTGGGAGCAAAGCGAATGCAAGTGATTTTCGAGTTGGACTCCTCGAAGCCTTGATTAACCGACTCTAAGGACTCTCTCACCGCTTGTGAGCCATGATAGATAGGTGGCTCCATCTCAAATCAGGGCAATGGGACTGTTGGGACATTTGTCTAGGAGATACTTGAGAGAGATACTTGAGAAAAGCAATCATGCCCTCAGAATTGCCTGCCTCAGCTGCTTGAATCAGTTACAAGGATATTGCACGCGAGAGTAAGCACCGCTATATAAAGCGACTCCTATAGCAGTCGTATTTGAGTTGTGATGATGCTAACGGTTCAGATCGCCGACTTCTTAGCGGGGATCTCGCCTTCAGGAACAATTTAGGATTGCTATAACAGATAATTTATTAAATAAATATTAATTGTGAAAATCGTTACTCTAGACGCATTTTCGCCCTAGCCTCTCTTAAAAACGGAACCTGAAATCTGGCCGTCTCTACCAAAAATGTAGGTTAACGAGATTCAGATTTTCTTTATAAATGTCCTCTCACCCATCAATAACCGTTTGTTTGGGAAGGGAAGGATTTTATCCAGTGCCTATAACGCTTGACAGCAGATTGTTTTGAGCAATGTTGCAATTGCTTAATCTATGGATAGTTGACGCTCGTATTTATGTTAAGCAGCTTCATAACTTTTTATGATGAAATGCAATGTTTTAAGTGGATATCGTACAAGTTATAGCTCATTGTAAAAATCAGATCGCATACTTTATAAAGACAGAGAAATTTTGCTTTTGAAATGGTTCCTCAAAGGAAATACTTTATGCAACCCTTAAATTCACCAGTTTCAGCCTGTCGCTATTGTCAATTTTATAATCCGATGGGACGACGTGGCGGCTGTTGTCAAACTCTTGGCGTAACCGTTCAAAGTGGATGGCAAGGTTGTCAACTGGGAATTCCTCGGTTTAAAATTCCCTACGAATGTTCCCAAGAAGATTCGCAGAAACGAGTTGAAGCAATTGTAATTTAAAATACAACAGAAAAGAGGAATCTGAAACAGTCTGAAAGTTAGAAAGCCAATTTTTTTTATTTCTCCTTTAATAGCACGCTTCTGTTTGACGGGTTGCCGGAAACTGAAAAAGCAATTTTCTCAATAAGAATCTATGCATTGCAACCCGTCTATAATGGCAAGCCCATGAAAGGAGTTCTTCAATCGTTTAGTTTTTCCCTTTTAAATAGTGCGATCGCTGATTAACCCGTTAATACGGGTTTTTTTGGGTATTATTCCGTACATCGGATAAATGAGCGATCGCTTTTCGATACAAGTCCAAAACCCGCCTTGCCTCTTTGTCTGAAAATCGTTACACTTTCCCCTCTGCCAAGTTTTGTAATTCCTGCTGTAGAAAATTTCCCCATTCCGCTGCAAGGGGAATTTCAGTAAAGGGGATTTTCACCGAAGCGGCTGGTGCAAAGACAAATTCCAGCGAAGCGACACGACCTTTACTGGGCAGTGCTTCTAAATCAACGGGCTTGTCATCTACTAGCAGCCGAATCGCTTTAACATCCTTTAAGGAAAACGTTTGCACCTCCACTGGACCTTTTCGCGTCGGTTTTCCCCAGGTTAAAGTGCTGTCATTTTGAGCCAACACTGCATAGATATCGTACTTAGATCGCTCAAACTGCTGTGCCCAGACGCGATAAGCTTCAACTTTTTGATACTCATTCCAGCCTTGCCAAGCCAGCCAGATAAACGCTGCCAGTAGGGGCAGCCACAACAGACCTCTTTCCATTGTCGGATTTTCGCTCTTTAACTATTCTGATATCTTGCAGCCTAACAGACGATTGCATCTATCCTTGGTTAGCTCCCCTTCGGCTATCTGCTAAGTATAAATACTGGCTCTAGATTTGCCTAAAACTGTCGAAAGGTTTCTCCAGAAGCTTCCCGATGAGAATAAATTGCCCAAAGGCTTGAATAAGGCTTTACCAATACTTACCAATACCAACAAAGTCCGCCCAGCTCTTTGAGAGGCGCTTCGGAAACTCAATTTAGCCTGCCTCGCTGGCTTTGTTTCGATAAAAGCTCTCACAACTTCCGCCCCTTTGTCCTGAACGAGGCATTACGCATAAGTCCCAGCTTGTTGTCTTCCTGATGCTTCTCCCGTACAGATGCGCCCTTGGGTTCTCAGTTTGAGGGTGAAGTATTCGTGCCTTGTACAAGTCCCTTCAACCCAAATCTTTCTGCGCCAATGCTTTACCCATACATGATTTCAACAGAGGCGGGTAATACATCCTTCAGCTGAAGAGGGGTAAAAGGGTTGGTGTAGCCGAAACTACCAGTATCGTTAGGTATTTTGGCGCTCATTACGCTGCACCCAGTTTCTAGCTGCGATCGAGATCACAAAGCTGGAAACAGCCAGTCACATTTGGTGAGCCAATCCCATCACTCAAACTTGGGGATTTCAAGCAAATATTTGCAGCAATAATGTCACATTTCACTATAGGTTTTTATCACTAGAGAATCTTAATAAAACCTTCATAATTAAAAACATCGAATTCAACAAACTAAGATGCAATCTCACATTTATCTACCTCAAGTCATTATCGAACAAGTGATTTTTCAAATATTTACTATTAGTCGAATTTTTCGTATGGCTCAACCAAAGTTGATGTTAACGTTATCCTCTAAATATTTAATTAATATAAAATTTTAATTGAAAATTATTTGATGTTATTCAATTTACAGCACTGAATAATAGATTTGATTAAAAAAATAATTTTATCATAATTATTTCAAAACGACAAAAATTTTATGAGTCATCTACTACTAAAAGCTACAGGAATATTCATCTTTATATTTGGGTTACAACTGCTCAATATTCAATTGAACTTTAGCATCAGAACTCCCGATAATACTACACAAAATCAAACCTACGAACCCCCAAATCTAGGATTCTCGGACGATAATAGTCAAGGCGCAGGAACCCGCTAACGACAAGAGAATGCCTCCCTCACCTCAAACTGAGTATTAAATAGACGCTCATCGGCTGAAAACCCACAAGTCCTTCAGTAAGAGTAAAAATAGGGTTCTTTCGCTTCAAGAGAACTTTTGCCACAAGCAGCCTGATTCGTATCGCTTATTACTGCAAACGAGCGGTATTACTCCAACAAACAAAAATTAATAACTAAAAACTAAATACACCACGGGGCAGATGCATGAGTTATCGTGGGGAGAAACTGGCGCTCACAAAACGGGTGAATATGAGAAAGCTTTTGATAGCGTGCTTGTTTTTATTGGGGGTAGGTTTTGCCCTGTTTAACTTCAAAGGACTGGCAGCACAAGGTGAGTTTGACTCGATTGTGCTGGATTTCCGCGAAGACGTACCAGCAGAAGTGGTGCAAGAACAGGTGCGATCGCTTGGCGCTCAGTATAACAGCGAATTTTCCGAGTCAGATCAGTTGTATATCATTAAAGGCGATCGCAACCTGCTGAAAACTCTAAAAAAATCGCCTTTAGCCAAAAAAACCGAATATATTGAACCGAATTATGTCTACAAAGCTCTGGAAGTCCCTAACGACCCAGAGTACAGCAAACAGTGGAACCTACGGAGTATCAACGTAGAATCGGCTTGGGACGAAACCAAAGGCGCAGGGATGACAGTTGCCGTCATTGACACCGGCATCAGTCGCGTTCCTGACCTGAAAGATACCAAGTTTGTCCAAGGCTACGACTTTGTTAACAACCGAGACCAAGCAGACGACGACAACGGGCACGGCACCCACGTTGGCGGTACTGTTGCCCAAGCCACCAATAATGGCTATGGCGTCGCGGGTATTGCTTACGAAGCCAGCCTTATGCCGCTGAAAGTGTTGAGTGCAGAAGGCGGCGGCACCGTTGCCGATATTGCTGAAGCCATCAAATTTGCGGCCGATAACGGTGCTGATGTCATTAACATGAGCTTGGGCGGTGGTGGCGAAAGTCAGGTAATGCAAGAAGCGATTGATTATGCCTACAACAAAGGCGTCGTCATCGTAGCCGCAGCAGGAAACTCTAATGAGAATTCTGCCTCCTACCCAGCTCGATATCCCCACGTTATCGGTGTTTCAGCAATTGATTCTGCCGGTGAAAAAGCCTTTTACTCCAGCTATGGTGCTGGTGTGGATATCTCAGCCCCTGGTGGTGCAATCACCGAAGAAAATCCATCGGGTGGGATTCTGCAAGAGACCATTAGTTATGACGAAAACGGGAAGCTCATCCCCACTTTTGCTGCCTTCCAAGGCACCAGTATGGCGTCTCCCCACGTTGCCGGTGTCGCCGCTTTAGTGAAAGCCTCTGGCGTAACCGAACCGGAGGAAGTATTGGGTGTCCTCAAAAAGTCGGCACGGGTAATTTCAGATGACGCTCTCAACTACTTTGGGGCTGGTCATCTCGATGCTTCTGCGGCTGTAAAACTGGCGGTACGCGGGCAAATTACCTTCCGCGACTTCTTCCGCTGGTTGCGCGATAATGGCTATCTCAATCCTCGCTTCTGGATTGATGGCGGTGCGGTGGCACTGTTACCTAAGATTGCGATGGTATTAGGTTCTTATGTCCTTGCCTGGTTCTTGCGGAATTATTTCCCCTTTGGCTGGAGTTGGTCGCTAACCAGCGGTTTAGTTGCCGGGAGTTCTGGATTATTCTTCCTGCGCGGCTTCTATATTTTCGATCTTCCTCAGTGGCCTTTCCGGATGATGGGCAGTTCGATTCCCGAACTGGGCAATACGATTCAAGGCAGTGGTTTATTGAATCCCATCTTCGCCAGCGTGTTGATTCCTTTTGCATTAATCGCCTTGCTACTGGGACACCGCAGTTGGAAGTGGTTTGCGATCGGCTCGACCTTGGGCGTGGCATCCTGTTTATTAGTGAGTGCCGTAGCAGATCCGGCGATGTTGTGGTTAGGTAATGGCGCGATCGCTAGGCTATTCCTAATTACCAATGCCCTCCTGTGTATCGGACTCGCCTATTTATCCAGCAAAGGAGAAGGGCAAACAGCATGAGCATCAGCGTAGAAGGCACTATCGAACGCAAGGGACTTGGTCCAGGCACCTGGGCGCTAGTCACACAAGAGGGTGAAACCTACGAACTCCACAAAGCTCCAGAAGATTTACGCAAATCGGGACTCAAAGTGAAAGTCAAAGGTGAGGTGCGAAAGGACGTGATGACCTTCGCGATGATTGGCCCGGTTCTAGAAGTTAAATCTTTTGAGGAAGTCAGTTCGGATTAGCCATGAGCGATTAGCGGTTGGTCATTCGTTAACAGCGAATGAGCGATCGCTAATCTGCCTTCTGCTTCTCGTTATTTCTAGCACAGTGGCTCTCCCATCTCGGGGTTGAGGGATGGAAATGTCAAGCAACTTGTGTCAGTTCCCCCCTAACCCGCCTTTGAAGCCGGGAGAAATCCAGAAAGTCTTACACCGCCTAACGAACCGAAAAAAAAATCCCCGGCTCAAACCGGTGAGCCAGGGGATGTCAATCAGGGTGCATCTACCAATCTACTCTTCTAAAGGATTCCTCAACTATCCGGATTAAGTTGGGGTAAATTTAACGATTAAATTAGAATAAATAGAAATTTTCTCTCCCTTTCCCGGAATCCATCAACGGCATCAGCGTTCAAGAAAACGAAACTGCCCTTCATGGAAACTTTAAGTAACTTGAATCTATCTAGGAAGAAAGGGAAACAGTTCCTCCTCCAGGTAAGAAAAGCAGCTAGAAGGTTCTAACTGAAGCAGGAGTGCATAGTAGCAGTGGCTCAGGAATTTCATATCTCTGTAAATCCCTTAGGGGAAAGTAAATATTGGGTGCGGACAGAATGGGTTGCCGCACCGGGTGCCGTCCCATTTGCCGAAGAGCAGGTAACGTGGCAAGTGGAGGATTGGTTAGCTCAGGCGAGGCACCTGATGAATGACCCTTTGCTGATGGCTTTGTCTCCTAGCGATATTTCTCGATCGGGTTCCCCGAACCGAGAAGCCACCCAATCTTCCCTTAACTTGGTGGCGCTGGGGCAGCAGATGTACGATGCTTTGTTCCAAGGAACGCTGCGAGATAGTTGGATGATCGCTCAAGCGATCGCTCAAGATCGGCAAGAAGTATTGCGGCTGCGCTTGGGATTAAAAGATAGTCGCTTACTGAGCTTACCTTGGGAAGTATTGCACGATGGCGATCGCCCGTTGGCAACTGGAACCGATGTTGCCTTCTCCCGCTACCAGATGAGTACAAGGTTGAGAAGTCCCACCGTTTCGTTAGGTTCTGGGTCAAATCAACCGGCGGTGCGAATCTTGATGGCGATCGCTGCCCCCAACGACCAGGAAAGTTTGGCGCTCAAACAAGAAGTCAGCCACCTGCAAGCAGAACTGAGTCACCGTTCCCGGAATGGCTTACCCGAAATTCAACTCACCGTTCTGGAGCAACCCGGTACGGAGCAGCTGACGCACGAGCTGGAACAAGGTCAATATCAAGTTTTCCACTACGCAGGTCATAGCGACCAAGGAGCCTACGGCGGCAATCTCTACCTCGTAAGCCGCCAAACCGGGCTGACGGAGATGTTAAGCGGAGATGACTTAGCGGGGTTGCTCGTCAATAACGGCATCCAGCTCGCAGTGTTTAACTCCTGTCGGGGCGCTCATACCGCCGCTTCAGCTCCCAGCGACGGTGCCGCAGAGGGAAATTTGGCAGAAGCGCTGGTCAAACGCGGCATCAAGAGCGTGCTGGCGATGGCAGAACGCATTCCGGATCAAGTCGCTTTGACCTTGGCACGGCGGTTTTACGGCAATCTGAATCAAGGTTATCCGATTGACCTCAGCCTGAGCCGAGCGCGGCAAAGTTTAATTTCTACTTACGGTTCTCGCCAGCTTTACTGGGCTTTACCGATCCTCTATCTTCACCCGGAATTTGACGGTTACTTGACACCAGGTCATCATGCCATCAATGCCAAAGCAGAGCGACTTCAGTTGCCTGACGCTTCTGGGGCAGACATTGCTTGGGGAGGAATGCTGAATCCTCTCTCTAGGGAGGAAGAAGCGGTCTTCACGGCAGCGCCGACTGGATCTCGATCCGGTTTCTTAACCACCGACGAGCCTTTAGACTCCTTAGAGGATGACTTCTACGGGGATGACGATCCCGACTGGACCGATCCGGTTGATGATTTGGAGTATGACGATATTGGCTACGAAGACGACTCGGCTTTAGTTGCGGATCTGTTTCGCCAGCTAAAGCCTGAAGTAGCAGCAGAGACACCGAGGGAAACTGAGGTAGACCAGACAAGGGACAGACCTGTAGAAAGAGAAAATCAGACAACGATCGCCCCTCACCCGCCCAGCGAGTCGAAAACCCCCCCCCAACCCGTCGCCGCAGCGATCGCTGCTGAGTCAGCAACGAAAAACCCAGGAGCGGGAGAATCGTTACTGGGATATGCCGCCGGGAACCCCCGGCTGCGATTTTGGCAGCGTGGTGAAGAGAAGAAGGGACAGCGACGAGTCAAGCGTGCCCCACTGATTTTGCTGGCGTTAGGCTCGACGATGGCGATCGCGCTTTTGGGTTTCTGGTTCTTGCAACGTCGTCCGCAACCTTCAGACTTGTTGTTCTCTCAGGAGAATACCTCAACCTCACTTCCGGCACTCCCTAGCCCCAATCTCAAAAATGTCAATCTCCAGAAAGCCAATACCCCGACAGTCACCGCGATCGCCATTGAACAATTCAGTCAAAATAACTTATCCGCCGCCGGGGTGGCTGTAGAAGAATTGCTGAACCGAGGAGCGTTACAGCAAGCCCAAGGGGCGCTTGACAACGTTAACAAACAGAAAATCGATGACCCAGCCATCAGCTTCCTGAGAGGGCGTCTGGCGTGGCAGTCTGTTCAAACTGGCAGCAAGGATTACAGTTTGGATGATGCCCGTCGATTTTGGGAGCAAGCGGTCAAAAAGCAACCTAAGTCTGCTAAATACCTGAATGCCCTAGGGTTTGCCTACTATTTAGAAGGGAATCTCGATCGTGCTAACCAAATTTGGTTTGATGCTTTTTACTTGATAGAAGAAAAGCAAGCTACTGTTGCCGGCTCGGTTGCCCAACAAGAAGCTTTGACAACTTATGCAGGATTAGCAATTGGGCTAACCAAATTAGCTGCATCTCAACCTGCTGATAAGCAAGCAAAACTTTTGGATGAAGCCCGGAAGCTCCGACAAAAGGCGATCTCAGAAGACCCGGTTAACTTCCAACCGGAAGC
>NZ_JACJOQ010000469.1:0-13555 GCF_014695635.1 Coleofasciculus sp. FACHB-712
ACGGTAGTATTCACAGCTGCCGACACAGGGATTCGGTCTTGATAACGAAGTTGATATAAGCCTAGATGCAGAATTGCGCGGAGGTCTAGGGGTTGTTGGTGGGCTTTCTTTTTACCTAGATGGTCGATGAGTGCATCGAGCGATCGCTGTCTTCTCACACTCCCATAAACTAACTCTGTCACTAAGCGCCGATCGGTAGCACTTAAGTCTGCTTGGCGCAGCAGTCGGTCGAGTGCCACGTCAGCAAAAGCGCCTTTACGGTGGACATCTCGAAGTGCCAGAAATGCTATTTGACGAGGATTTTGCATACTAAATAGTATGCGTTAGCAGATACATTTGGAAGCATTGCTGTCTCACTTTGACTCAGCCGGTTTCTCTTTATGTTTTCATTAAAACAACGATTTACACGTTCCCTTCAACTGTCTGTGTCACTCTCTTGATTGTCCCAGCGACCGCCACAAGGCTTCAGGAGACGCAGAAAACCCCTGTTAGCCTTCAAACCCCATTTTTTCTCAGACAGAACGTCTCTGCTTTTTCTGGAAACAACTCACAAGGGCTTGTTTCCACTTAATGTCACTCCAAGTATTGACACACCACTTCACCAGTTTTCTGCTGACGGCTTTCTACAGTAGAGAACGTAAGTAATTAGTCATTCATCCATCTCAGAAACAAAATGCACCGCATCCGTAAATCAGCTTTATTTTCTTTTTGCTTGTTATTAATAGTTTCGGGTATCAGTGCTTGTGACACTCAAGTTACAGATGCCGCACCCTCCTCAGAAACACCCAAAGTCGTAACCGAATCATCAACCAAACCCTCGACCGAACCAACTCAGCCCCAATCAAGCTTAGAGGTATCTTCTTCAGAAAAAACCGCTCAAACTAAACAAGCTGTTCAAAGCAGCTTCGAGCCGGTGAAAGCAACCCCAAAAAAGGTAAAAGTCTTTTTTCCTAAAAACCCCCAAAGCGGGCAAGATTTCACTTATGTTGAGCCAGTTTGGCGAACAACAAACAGTCCGAGTACAGCCCAGTTTGCCATTGAGCAATTAATCGCAGGGCCTACAAGTCAGGAAAAAGCTCGTGGTTTAATCGACCCTATTGAATTCAAGGGCAGTTCCAACTGCGGCAAAGATTTTACGATTTCCATCACGAATGGAATTGCTAAACTGAAATTCTGTAAGTCGGTAATTTCAGGAGGTACTGGAGATGATGCTCGTCAAAAATTCTCTATTAATACCACCCTTAAGCAATTTCCAACTGTCAACTCAGTTATTATTCTGGATAGAAACGGCAAATGCTTAAACGATCAAAGTGGCGAGAATACTTGCCTAAAGAAAGCCGAAAAACTGACAACTGAATCGGGGCTATCGATTGACGGACTTGGGTCAGTTAAAATTAACATGACTGTTGCTGAGGCATCAGGCGTTGCTGGGACTCCAATCGTGCCATCCCGGCAAAATCCCAATCGCGTCTGTGACTATTACAAGCCAGCAAATGGGCCAGAGGGTGTTACTTTTATGGTCACGCAAGGCCGAATCGCTACAGTAGAAATTGAAACCAATAAAATTACCACTGTTCATGGTATCAAAGTTGACGATACAGAAAGCCTGATTAAGTCTACTTATCCCGGACAAATTCAGGTAAGTCGTCTTCCCAACAGCGAAAAAGGTAAAGCCTGGATCGTTCAACCAAGCAGCTTTGCTGACAAAGACTTGCGTCTCGTGTTTGTGTCTACGAATGGCAAGACTGTTAATCGCATGATTGCTGGTAAAGTTCCAGAAGTGAATTATGCAGAAGGCTGTCTTGATGTTCGCCCTGGTTGATAGGGTTTTAGTATAAATTTGCTAACCCAGCTAGTTTAACTGGCTGGGTTTGGCGTTTTAGTGGAAGGTGATAAAGCGATCGCGCTCCTACATTACCTATCTGCACGGAAGAAGTGGAACCACGAAGACGCAAAGAACACGAAGGAAGAGAAAGAAAGAGCGATCGCGCTTTTTCCTTTCCCCGTCTGCCCTAAATAATGAAGCAGGGTAAGCGAGTCTATTTCCTATGCGACAGTCTGCCTTTTAAAGGTTATCTAGTTGCTTTTTTAAGTCTTCTAATTCGTTATCAACTGCTAAATTAGATTTAGAGGAAGTAGTAGTTGGGTTAGCTGCCGGTAGTTGCGCTTGGGTGGTGGAAGAACCAGTCAACTGCGCTTTCATTGCTGCCAATTCATCATCAACGTCATTGCCGGATTCGAGCATGGCAAATTGCTGATCTAAATTATTGCCAGTAAGCTCGGCTGCTGCTGTGGAACGAGCTTCTAGTTCCAACACTTTTTCTTCCATCCGCTCAAAGGCTGCCATCGATCCGCTGGTATTCAGCCGACCGACTGTGTTTTGCAGCTGCTCTTGAGCCTTGGCAGCTTGTATTCGTGCCTTAAGGATGGGCTTGTACGCTTTGGCTTCAGAAACCTTACTTTCAAAAACAGCTAAATTGCGCTTGAGCGTATCTACCTGAGCTGTTCCCTGGTCTATTTGGGCTTTTAGAGTGCTTGCGGTTTCAGCGTGAATCTTTTTCCTCAAGATCGCTTCACGAGCCAAATTCTCATCCTCTTTTTGGAGAGCCAACTGAGCGCGTTGATGCCAGTTGTTCACTTCGGTTTGAGCTTGGTTGTACTGTTGCAGGAGGCGTTTTTGAGCGACTATGACTGGAACAACAGCTTTACGCAACTTCACCAAGTCTTCGTGCATATCCTCAATAGCTAGCTCTAGCAGCTTTTCGGGGTCAATTCCTTGTTGAATGAGCCGAGCCAAGCTAGCGATACCAAGCCCAGCTACAGCTCCAGCAGCTGCCATAGGAGCCATACCAACAGCAAATGCAGTTCCCCCAGCAGCTACTCCTACGCCGCCAATAGCACCTGAAATACCCGCACCTGCTGCTGCTCCTGCTGCTGCCGCACCAAGAGACCGAGTATTTCGCTCTGCTATTGCTCTTATTGCTTCATAAAGGGCAAGACCAGTTAATGCTCCAGCCGCACCTAAGGGAACTGCGCCAACGCTAAAACCACCGCCTTTTGCGACTATTCCAATTTTGCCGATGGCAGCACCAGATGTAGCCCCTCCAGCCGCAAATGCTGTACCATCTCCGAAGTTACCTGTATAGTTTTCACGGTTAATATGGTTAATCTCAGCTCTGACTATGCGGCTGATGCGCTCAAATAATCCCATAGCTATATGTTCCCGTTTGCTTATTAACTTTCTATTAAGCAGTCTGCACCCTCATAAGCATAGAAAAAGTTACTTGTTGCGTCTTCGTAATAATTACTGAAATCCTTATCACCTCTCTCAGTTTTTATGTAAAAGTAAGCTTTGAGCTATCTTGCTCAGATAGATGTTTTTAGTTAATAAACTGCCCTTAATTATGACTTCGGTGCGCCCTCACGATAAAGCCAAAGCCCTCAAACCTTCTAGTCGTCGCCCTGCTAAAGAACTCTGTAGCGAGTGCGGGCTATGCGACACCTACTATATTCACTATGTCAAGGAAGCGTGTGCATTTCTTAATCAGCAGATAGCGGAACTGGAAGAACAAATCCACGGAAGAAGCCGCAATCTAGATAATCCCGATGATTGGTACTTTGGGGTTAGTCAAGAGATGATGGCGGCGCGGAAAACTGAGCCAATCGAGGGGGCGCAGTGGACGGGAATTGTCAGCACCATTGCCATCGAAATGCTCAATCGCGGCATGGTTGAAGGTGTCGTCTGCGTCCAGAATACGAAGGAAGACAGATTTCAGCCAATGCCGATAATCGCTCGCACGCCAGAAGAAATTCTGGCAGCGCGGGTGAATAAGCCAACGCTGTCGCCTAATCTTTCGGTATTGGAGCAAATTGAGCAATCTGGGATGAAGCGGCTGTTGGTAATTGGTGTTGGTTGCCAAATTCAAGCATTACGAGCCGTTGAGAAGGAACTGGGATTAGAAAAGCTTTACGTTTTGGGTACGCCCTGTGTCGATAATGTTAACCGCGCCGGGTTGCAAAAATTCTTGGAAACCACTAGCCGTTCCCCGGATACAGTGGTGCATTACGAGTTTATGCAAGATTTCCGGGTTCACTTCAAGCACGAAGATGGCTCTACGGAAATGGTGCCTTTCTTTGGACTAAAGACAAACCAGTTAAAGGATGTTTTCGCTCCTTCTTGTATGAGCTGTTTTGATTATGTGAATTCTTTGGCAGATTTAGTCGTAGGCTACATGGGCGCTCCCTTTGGCTGGCAGTGGATTGTGGTGCGGAATGACACTGGCAAAGAAATGCTGGATTTGGTGCAAGATCAGATAGACACGCAGCCAGTCATGTCCCAAGGAAACCGCAAAGAAGCTGTACAACAAAGTATCCCCGCCTACGATAAAGGCGTCACTCTCCCGATGTGGGCGGCAAAGCTGATGGGAGTCGTGATTGAAAAAATTGGCCCCAAAGGTTTAGAGTATGCCCGTTTCTCAATTGATTCCCACTTCACCCGCAATTATTTGTATGTGAAGCGCAATCATCCAGAGAAGTTAGAGGCGCACGTACCAGAATATGCCAAGCGGATTGTCGGGCAGTATAAATTGCCGGAATCTTGAAGCTTTCGCGCCAAGACGCAAAAGCGCAAAGTTTTTCTTGGCCTCTTGGCGCGAAATTATTCTAAGCTGGCCCCACAGCTTCAATTGCGGCTTCTAGCGCGATCGCTACATGAGTCCAATGGGTTCCCCCTTGACAAAATACAACGTATGGCTCTCGCAGCGGCCCATCGGATGACAATTCAGAGGTGCTGCCTTCAATAAACGTACCTCCAGCCATCACTAACTGGCTCTCATATCCCGGCATATCACCGGGTATGGGATCGACATAGGAATCGATAGGCGAGTGCTGTTGAATGGCTCGACAAAAGGCAATCATCTTCTCACGCGAACCCAATTTGATGGCTTGAATCACGTCTCGACGGGGTGCCATTGGTAAAGGATTCACTGCATAACCCAATTGATCGAAAACGTAAGCCGTCAGGTGGTTTCCTTTCATGGCTTCCCCGACCATTTGCGGTGCGAGGAACAATCCTTGGAACATCAAGCGATGTTGATCGAAACTGGCACCGCCACTACTGCCAATTCCGGGTGCAGTCAAACGACAGGCAGCCGCTTCTACTAAGTCTGCCCGACCCGCAACATAGCCGCCAGCTGTTACGATAGTACCACCAGGATTTTTAATCAAAGAACCAGCCATTAGATCGGCACCGATAGCGGTGGGTTCCTGTTCTTCAATAAATTCCCCGTAACAATTATCGACAAAACAGACTGTGTTGGGATTTTGTTGTTTAACCAGGAAAACAATTTTTTCAATGTCGGTAATCGAAAGACTAGGACGCCAGGAATAGCCGCAGGAACGCTGGATTAACACGAGACGAGTGCGATCGCTAACTGCTGTCGCCAGCGCTTGCCAATCAATAATTCCTTCGCCAGTAAGAGCCAATTCTTTGTAACTAACGCCAAAATCAAGTAAGGAGCCTTGGCCTTGCCCTCGCAAACCAATAACTTCTTCTAGCGTGTCATAGGGGGCACCGACCACTGCCAGCATTTCATCTCCAGGACGAAGAACGCCAAATAAGGCACAGGCGATCGCATGAGTACCGGACACAAACTGCACTCGAACCGCAGCAGCTTCGGCACCCATCACGTCTGCAAATACCCGATCGAGCGTCTGACGCCCTAAATCATCGTGACCGTAGCCGGTGACACCAGCGAAATGGTGCGCCCCCACCCGATGGTGACGAAAGGCTTCCAGCACTCGTTTGAGATTTTGCTTGACTGTCGCGTCAATTGCGGAAAAAATCGGAAACAGTACCTTTTCTGCTTCCTGTAGCTGTTGAAAGCTGTTCATCAATACCTGGAGAAAGAGATTTCTTATTTATTTTAGATTTTGGAGCTTTTAGCAATGTAAAAATTTGCATTTCCAGTAAAAGCGGGGCAAACAAGCCGCCCTTACAAAATCGAGACCAAAATCCCAAATCCAATAGCAGATTGGGCTGCACAATTCTTATCAAGGTTACTGCATGACTGTTGCGACCACAACGAAAGATCAAGAACAGGTGAGACAAGACTCGCCTCTCCGTCCTGATTGGGTCATTATTATCTACATGGCTGCGTTACACATCGCAGCGCTTTTCGCCCTATTTCCCAGTAATTTCAGCTGGGCTGCGGTTGGTGTCGCCGTCTTTTTCCACTGGGTGACGGGTGGCTTGGGAATTACGCTGGGATTTCATCGTCTGGTAACGCATCGTAGTTTCCAAACGCCTAAGTGGTTAGAATACTTCTTTGTTCTCTGCGGCACCCTTTCCTGCCAAGGAGGTCCGATTAACTGGATAGGCATACACCGCCTCCATCATCTGCACTCGGATGAAAACTTAGATCCTCATGATTCCAACAAAGGCTTTTGGTGGAGTCACATGGGCTGGATGCTTTATCAAAACCCTGCGGATACGGACATCCCTCGCGTTACTAAAGATATTTCTGGCGACCCAGTTTATCAATTTTTACAAACCTATTTCATTCCCATTCAGGTTGTCTTAGGTCTAATTCTTTACGCCTTGGGCGGTTGGCCTTTTGTGGTTTGGGGAATTTTTGTTCGAGTTGTAGCGGTGTTTCACTGCACTTGGTTTGTCAACAGTGCAACGCATAAATTTGGCTATCGCACTTACGAATCTGAGGATCGATCGACTAATTGTTGGTGGGTGGCTTTACTCACCTATGGCGAAGGTTGGCACAACAACCACCATGCTTTTCAATATTCCGCTCGACATGGCTTAAAGTGGTGGGAAATTGACCTAACGTGGATGACCATTCAATTTCTTCAGTCGCTCGGTTTAGCCTCAAAGGTAAAACTGGTCGAAGAGAGTAAACAATAAATAGTTAAAAGGCAAAAGAGAGCGGAAAGAAAGGATGAAGGATGAAGCAGTTTTTCCCTTCATCCTTCTCTCTTTTGCCTTTTTAGTTGTGTCCCTGCACGACGTGCTTAACGGTGGTAAAAGATTCTAAGCCAATCGGCCCTCGGCGATGTCCTTTTTGGTTAGACATTCCCAGAAATAAGGAGTCTCCGCCCTTGGGGTTACGCGAAAATCGGGGAGAAGAATTGAGATAGACTGAGGCACTATTAACGCCGAGAGCAAATTGGCGGCTTTCTTGATAGGATTCAGAAACTAGACAGTCGGCGTGACCGCTGCTGTATTGATTAATACAAATAATGGCTTCCTCGATACTCTCTACCAGTTTAAAAGCCACAATCTTATCAAGATAGGCTTGACTCCACTCTAATTCTTCAGCTAGTTTCAAATCTGGAAATTGTGTCACCAAATCCCTATCTCCTCTGAGTTGAAACCCTTTTTCCTTAAGACTGTTCCAAAGCATTGTTAGAGAAGAAGGTTTGCAAGCTGGATGAATCAAAACCTTTTCAATCGCATTAACAGGGTCTGGCTCGCTTTGATGACTGTCTAAAATTGCGTTCCGAGCCATCTCTAAGCTACCCGTAGGCGACCAATAGAGGTAGCAGTTTCCCATCGCCGACTTCAAGACGGGTGCAGTTGAGAGCTGGATCACTTTTTGGACTAAACTAGGGCGACCATAGGGAATCACCAAATTAATGTATCGGTCTTGAATGACTAAATCCCGAATGGAAGCGCCTTGCTCTGATGGTAGTAGCTCCAGACAACCCGGTGGCATACCTGCTCGTTCTAAGGCTGATTGTAAAACTTGGGCAATGACCGTATTAGAGTGGCTAGCTTCACTTCCACCTCGGAGAATCAGGCTGTTGCCAGTTTTCAGACACATCCCGGCAGCGATCGCTCCTAGCTCCGGAAAGGCTTCGTAAATCAATGCAATGACCCCCAGCGGCATTAGCTGAGAGTAAGTTTGCGAGTGTTCTAGCTGATAAGTCGCGTTCATCACCCGCCGGATCGGATCGGACAACTCAGCTAACCGTTGCAAAATGTGGATGGTGGTTTGCAGCCGCTCAGGTGTCAGCTTCAGCCAATCTAAAATCAGCTCATGTGCTGCCATTTCGCGACTGGCTTCCAGATCCAGGGTGTTTGCTTCCAAAATATCGTCTAAGGATCTCTGAAGTGCCTGCGCCATTGCGGCGACAGCACGGCTGCGCTCTACTCCCTTGGTAGTTGCCAATTCCAGGGAAGCTTCATAAGCGCGACGAACAGCGTTCATTGGGTCGGGGGTCGGAGTAATATCGTTGATTGCCATTGGGCTAACGTCGGTGAGTCAGCCAGATGATCAGCGCTGGCACCAATAGCGCCAACACGCTCACCATCGCACACAGCACAATAATGATACCAGGAGGGGCGGGAGGTGAAATCTGAGCTAAGCAAAGCCCTGCGATCAGTACCACCGCAATGATTCCTAAGGAAACAGGTAGGTAGCTGTCCCCAAGCCCTGGATGAGCAGTACTCCAGCGATGACCCGTCCACCGCCACGATCGCTTGTAGGGATAGCTTGTAGACAGTTGTTCGATCGCATACCCACTCTCTTCAACCACGAAGATTTGCTGACAGCGATCGCAGCCAAACGCTTCTGTCAGCGTAATCGGTACTAAACGCCCTCTACGTCGGCATGGGCACGGGTAATCGTTATTTAAGTCAATCTTCTGATCTTTCTGAGATGGCACAAGCGCTATTTAAACAAAGATATGAAAGTGTTAACTTAAGATTTTCGGAACCGGGTTCGTCTGTTAGACTTTTTTTAGTTTGCACCTAGCAACCGCCTTTCTTCGGACTGGGTACTACTGAATGAATGCCTTTAAAGACACAGACAATCTAGGCGAATTTTAACACTGTAAACCTTTGCCTAGAAATGCTCCGACTTATAGATAATCAGATTTATCCTCTGTACCTCTGAAGATCTATGCCTGAAGAAAGGGCTACTTCTTATATGATTTTAACCAGAAGAGCGGGTAACGCGATTCGAACGCGCGACATTCACCTTGGCAAGGTGACGCTCTACCACTGAGCTATACCCGCAAAACTTTATCTTTATCTAGATTCTCAAAATTTTCAGCATCTGTCAACTATCTTTTTTAATCATTTCATTAACCACCCGATGAAATTTGAAGTTGGCGAGAGTGGGAGCGCTTGGTGAAGCGATTTCTGCGGGGAGGCGAGGAAGGAATTCCTGACTCTGTATTTTGACGCTTTCCGGCTCCTCTTCCCTGAACTCACCCAGCTTCCGGACGCAACACCGTAGAATGAAGAAGTATGTAGTTAGTTGAATTAATTATTAATATGCCTGTTTTTGCGGCGATCGCAGTCTTGGCGCTTTTGATTGTGGTACATGAGCTGGGTCATTTCATGGCAGCTCGTCTTCAAGGAATTCACGTCAACCGCTTCTCCCTCGGCTTTGGACCGATCCTCTGGAAGTACCAGGGACCGGAAACAGAATATGCCATCCGGGCTTTTCCCTTAGGCGGATTTGTCGGTTTCCCTGATGATGACCCCGACAGTGATATTCCCCCAGAAGACCCCAATCTACTACGCAACCGGCCCATTCTCGACAGAGCCATTGTCATTAGCGCTGGTGTCATCGCCAACTTGCTATTTGCTTACTTGCTGCTAGCGACTCAACTGGGTCTTGTAGGCGTTCAGGAATTTAATTATCAGCCTGGTGTCCTGGTTCCCCAAGTCGCCTCAGACGTAAGTTCTGCTGCACTCAAGGCTGGCATCAAAGCAGGAGACATTATTCTCTTAGCAGACGGTCAACCACTGAAAGCCTCCAAGGAAGCCATTCCAAAGCTTATGGAGGTAATTCAGAACAATCCCAACCAGCCGATCCCGCTGAGCGTTGAACGTCAAGGTCAAATCATTTCCCTGACCGTGACACCGCAACCCGGAAGCGATGGGAAAGGTCGCATCGGTGTCCAGCTAGCTCCTAGCGGCAAAGTAGTGCGTCGGCACCTCAAGAATCCTGTAGAAGTTTTGACCACTGCGGCTACAAAGTACCAAGAATTTGTCGTTTTAACGGCTCAGGGCTTTGTACAACTGATCAGTAACTTTGGCGAAACAGCCGATCAGGTTGCTGGGCCGGTTAAAATTGTGGAACTTGGTGCCAGTATTGCCAAGTCAGACGCAGCGAATCTGTTTCAGTTTGCTGCCTTGATCAGCATTAACCTTGCGATTATCAACATATTGCCTCTACCGGCTCTAGATGGCGGTCAGCTAGCTTTCTTATTGATTGAAGGCTTGCGGGGTAAACCTTTGCCGACTCAAATCCAAGATGGCATTATGCAAACTGGTTTGATGTTGCTTCTGGGTTTGGGAATTTTCTTGATTGTTCGAGACACTGCTAACCTGGAGTGGGTTCAAAAACTCTTGCAATGAACGCAGTTGTCTATCGTTTTTAACAATGGATAACTGACCTGTACGGGCGCAGGGTCATGCGCCCCTACCAACTAGACAATTGACGATTTATGAACATTACCCGTACATGGTCAGCTAAGCAGCAGCGTGCTTTGGAGATTTTGATTCGCCTGAAGCGATTGTATCCAGATGCACCCTGTACGCTGAACTACGAGACGCCGGTACAGTTATTGGTCGCAACCATTCTCTCCGCTCAATGTACCGATGAACGGGTGAATCAAGTAACCCCCTCCTTATTTTCTCGGTTTCCCGACGCCCCAGCTTTGGCAAACGCTGATATTGCCGAGTTGGAAACCCTGATCCGTTCAACCGGCTTTTATCGCAATAAAGCTAAAAATATTCAAGGTGCCTGCGTCCTGATTGTGGAGAAATTTAAAGGACAGGTGCCAAAACGAATGGAATTGTTGCTGGAATTACCAGGAGTAGCGCGAAAGACGGCGAATGTCGTTCTGGCTCACGCTTACGGCATCAATCAAGGCGTAACAGTGGATACTCATGTGAAGCGCCTCAGCTACCGATTGGGTTTGACAGAATATACAGACCCAGTGCGGATAGAGCGAGATTTAATGAGACTATTGCCCCTAGAGGATTGGGAAAACTGGTCAATTCGGTTGGTCTATCATGGTCGGGCAATTTGTAAAGCCAAAAATCCGGTGTGCCATGCTTGTGTCCTTGCGGATTTGTGTCCTTCTGCTAATTTGTCGCCCTCAGATTCTGTAAATATTAGCCTCGCCACATCTCCTCAAATTGTGGAAGCTTCTAATTGATACCATCCGCTAGAATGGAGAATGGTGTCTTTATTGCTGGAACAAAGTAGGATAATTCATGGCTAAAAAGAGCATGATTGAGCGGGAGAAAAAACGCCAGAAGCTGGTAGATAAGTATGCCGCTAAGCGTGAAACGTTGCAGGAAGCATTTGAGAATGCAACAACCCAACAACAGAAGCTGACGATTCATCGGCAGATACAGCAACTGCCGCGCAACAGTGCGCCCACACGACTACGGAATCGCTGCTGGGTGACTGGGCGTCCTAGAGGCGTATACCGGGATTTTGGTCTGTCTCGCAACGTTATGCGGGAATGGGCACACCAAGGCCTGTTGCCGGGAGTTGTCAAGTCTAGCTGGTAGTCTTTAGTCTTTAGTCTTTAGTCTTTAGTTGATTGCGTTTGACCAATGACTATTGACTATTGACTATTGACCGCAACAGCGGTCGATGCCAAGACTGTCTAAGAGCAATTCACTGACTGCATTCGCGATCGCAAACTCGCTATAAAAACTTCTGGAAAAATCAAACGCCTGCATCTCTGTCAGAATGGCAATCACCAGGGAACCCAGGTCGTTTTCCCCTTCCATCCGCTGGCGGACATAAATCTGGGAAGCTCGTTGGGCAATCTCTTGATTGACAGCCTCTGGAATAAACTCTTCATCGAGCCACTTGTGTAATGCGCTTTGCAGCCATTTGCCTTCCTGTTGAGGATTTTCGGCTGGTGGTAAGGTGATCGGTGGGATAGGTTGAGACATTTTCACGTATCAGCTTTTCGCTTCTCAGCTTTTAAATTTCAGACGCCGACTCAATGATTCTAAAAGTTGGGGCAGTATTTTAGATATTAAGGTGGTTCTATCTCATCAGGACATCTATGCAGCCATTTGTGGCTGTTAGAGATATACATAGATCGGATAATACGTCATTAACCCGCTTGGATTGAGTGCATGGAGTTTGATATTCCCACCATTATTCAGGGGTATGCCCAAGGCTACTTCCTGATGGCGGATGACGACAATGGCTTGGGATGGTATTCCAGCCGTCAGAGAACACTCGTTCCCCTCGATGGGCAGTTTCGCTACCCGAAGTCACTGCGGCGTGTTCTCAACCAAGAACGCTTTACTGTTGCTGTCAATCGGGATTTCCAGGGTGTAGTGGCTGGGTGTGCGGATCGAGAAACAACGTGGATTTCCCCAGAACTACAAGAGATTTATTTGGCACTCTATGAAGAGGGTTGGGCTTATAGCTTCGAGACTTGGCAGGGAGAGGAACTGGCTGGAGGAATTTTAGGACTTGTCATCGGGGGTGCGTTTATTGGGGAATCTATGTTCTACCGGATTCCAGAGGGGTCAAAGGTGGCGATGGTGAAGTTGGTGGAAAGATTGCGATCGCGCAATTTTGCTTTCTTTGACGCCCAAATGATGAATCCCCATTTAGAGCGCTTTGGTGCTTACATCATTGACGATCCACAATATCAAGTCCTATTACGGAAAGCGTTGCAGCGTCGGTGTTCTTTAGTATAGCCGCAGCCAGCGGGTGTGTCCTACCGAGCAAAACTTTTATCGAATCATGAGCAGGCTAAAACTTGTCAAAGACTTGAAATTCTGGTTGATAGCGATCGCGGCAGGCTTAATTACAATTCATCTTACTTTGACTTGGAGGAGTGGCAATACTGAACTGCTGAGTACAAGTTTCTTATTTTGGGCTGCGGTATCATCCCTGCTTTGGCAGAAACGGGACGGATTAGAGCTAAAAAGCGATGATTTTTCTAGCATTTTTGGGTTCGCACTGATTAGTTTGGTACTCTTTAAAAGTCTTTACCCCGGCTATGGTTTTACCCTTCACGTTACACCTTTGATTTCAATGCTGGGCTTGGGTTTAATTGCCTCTGGGGTTAAAGGATTAAAACAGTATTGGCGGGAATTGCTGCTACTGGCTTTTTTCGTCTTAAATCAAGAATTAATATTGAAATTTTTTAATGTATCTTTATTAACCGCTAAATTTACATTTATTTTTCTTTGGTTTTTAGGATTCCCCATTGTGCAGCGAGGGGAGATTTTAAGTTTGCCAACCGGGTCTGTACAAATTGGCGGAGCTTGTGCTGGTGTAGGTACTATCCTTCAGCTATTGGGCTTAGCTTTAGTTGTTTTACTCATTTTTCCAACTAAATTAAAGGAAAAGATTTTATTACCATTCGTTGCTGTCATCGTAGCCTTTACGCTAAATGGGATACGAGTGGCTTTGATGACTGTTTTGGCAGGGTTATCAAATAAAGAAGCTTTTGAATATTGGCATCTTGGTGATGGTTCTGTAATCTTTTCTATGATTTCTGTATTTATTTTTGGATTAATTTGTCGATTTTGGCTGTT
>NZ_JACJOQ010000047.1:0-3726 GCF_014695635.1 Coleofasciculus sp. FACHB-712
GCTTCCGCGATCCAAGTATTGATTTGCTCTTCGATTTGTTGTACTTGTTCGGATGTCACGGGACGAGGACAGTTGAAGTCAAATCGCAGCCGATCGAAGGCGACCAAAGAACCCGCCTGAGTAATCGATTCATCGACAAATTTCCTCAATGCCGCTTGCAGCAGGTGCGTTGCTGTATGATGCGCTTGCACGCGACGGCGACAAGACAAGTCAATTTGGGCAGTTACAGGATCTTCTACCCGCAGCGTACCGCGTTCGATGCGACCGAAATGGACGAAGAAATCGGATTCTTTCTTAACGTCTTCAACTCGCACCAAAACGGAATCGCCGGAGATGTAGCCGCGATCGCCAATTTGTCCGCCCGATTCTGCGTAGAATGGCGTCTTATTCAGGACAATCTGCACTTGTGTTCCCGCTTCCGCCGCTTCGACAGATTTGCCTTCTACAAGAATCACTTCTACTTGCGATTGGCTGGAAGGTTGGGTATAACCCAGAAACTCGGTGCTATGAATGTGTTCGGCTAGCTTATCTAGGGAACCTTGTAGGGTGAGATCGATGGTTTCGTGGGCGGACTGCGATCGCGTTTGCTGTTCCTCCATTGCCGCATTGAAGCCTGACTCGTCTACGGTGAGTCCTTCTTCCTCTGCAACTTCCTGAGTAAGTTCTACAGGGAAGCCGTAGGTGTCATAGAGAGTAAAGGCGTCTCGTCCGCCAATTTGAGTTTTGCCTTCCTGTTTCACCCGCTGGATAATTTCATCCAACAGTTTCTCGCCTCGTTCCAGTGTCTTGAGGAAGCGAGATTCTTCCCGTTGCAATTCCGCTTTGATTTGTGCTTCTCGCACCCGGACGATCGGATAAGCGGATTCGGAAAGCGCGATCGCAGTTTCCGCTACTTGCGGCGTAAATTCCCCTTGAATGCCAATCAGTCGTCCGTGACGCACCACGCGCCGAATCAAGCGCCGCAGCACATACCCCCGCCCAATATTCGATGCGCGAATTTCATCGGCAATCATGTGGACGACGGAACGGACGTGATCCCCAATTACCTTCAGGGAAACTTTCGTCTTTTCGTCGCTGCTGGCGTAATCAATTCCGGCGATTTCAGATGCAGTTTTGACGATCGGGAAAATCAGGTCAGTTTCGTAATTGTTGGGAACCTGCTGGAGGATTTGCGCCATCCGTTCTAGTCCCATCCCCGTGTCGATGTTCTTATTTTGCAGCGGCGTTAGGTTGCCTTCTGCATCCCGGTTGTATTGCATGAACACCAGGTTGTAGAACTCGATGAACCGGGTGTCATCTTCTAAATCAATCTTGTCATCACCGCGTTCTGGGTGGAAATCATAGTAAATTTCCGAACAAGGACCGCAAGGACCAGTGGGACCAGATACCCAGAAGTTATCCGCTTCTCCCATGCGTTGGATTCTGGCTTCGGGAACGCCAATTTTATCCCGCCAAATCGTATAAGCTTCCTCATCTTCCCGGAAGACACTGACGACAAGGCGTTCTGGGGGTAAACCAAAAACTTGTGTTGACAGTTCCCAACCCCAAGCGATCGCTTGTTCTTTGAAATAATCCCCAAAGCTGAAATTACCCAACATCTCAAAAAACGTGTGATGTCGGGCAGTCCGTCCGACATTCTCAATATCGTTGGTGCGGATACATTTTTGAGAAGTCGTGGCACGCTTGAACTCAGGCGATCGCTGTCCTAAAAATATCGGCTTAAAAGGCAGCATCCCGGCGATCGTTAGCAGTACGGTGGGATCTTCTGGCACTAAGGAAGCACTCGGCAAAATTTGATGTCCTCGCTGGGCATAGAAGTCGAGGAATTTTTGCCGAATTTCGCTACCGCTAAGGAACTGGGAGGAAGAAGACATGGGAATTTACAAGGGCTTGGTATCGGTCAACTTTATCTATTTTTACATTTGTTTATGCCTTGTTGTAGCCCTTCTCGTTCAGGCAGTGCAAGGCAGGGGAATTGTTTCTCTTTACTAACGCTTATTTGCCATATTTAAAGACTTGTCAAGTTTAGTTAAATAGGGGATTTTGCCCGAAAATGGGATGCTAATTTAATAGTGGACACCAGGAAGTTAGAAAAACAAGGAGGCAAATGAAAAACGGAATGGGAAACATAGACGCGGTGTCCCCGGTCTGTTACCCAAGAGCAGCAAGAACCAACCAAGCATAGACTGTAGTGGTAAAAAGCACTGAAGGGGCAAAAAGCCAAGCTGGTGCAAAGCCAAACCAAAGTCTGGGAAGACTGGACTATGCTGGAAAACTAAAGATAAAGGTGAAGCTGCCAAACTTGTCCACCCTAGTTGTTGAAGTTCATTTTTTGAGAAAACCAATCCTTTCGATCTAACGGGCTTAGTCGCACTCGACTAAGCCCAAAAATGTTTTTAGGGGAATTTTTATCGAGGATGCGAACTGACAAGTCAGCGCTAGACTAACGCGATCGCTCCAGAATGCGGAATCTGCATTATCGCTCAGCAGGCTGATTTATCTAGCACTGTGACAACGGTAAAATAAAGGCTTCTCGAATCGCACCCTTGCAAACTTAATTGACTTGAATTGAATTTATGGCACTCCAACTAAAAGTTCCCACTATCGCCTGTAATGGCTGTGCAGAAACGATTACCGACACGATCCATACGATGGAACCCGACGCCAAGGTGGACGTGGATGTAAAAGCCAAGACGGTGACAGTGGAAGCTCAAGCTTCTGAAGAAACAATCAAGCAAGCGATCGTGGCGGCAGGTCACACGATTGAAGGTTATCAATAACCATACTCTGCATTACTAGGGTTAATTTTGAGCCAGTTAGGTAATAATCTAACTGGCTTTTGTCTGGTTACTGACTTCGTAGTGAATCAAGAAATCACAGATGAATCGGCTGCAAAAAGGCGCGATCGCGTAGCGTCTCCAAAGGAGAATCCCTCTGTTCTTGACAAATGGGGATGCGATCGCTCGCTTTACGCTTCCTTTCTCAAGAGTGGTAACATATACCGATTATCTGCCAGCATAAAGAAGAATCTGCTCGCAGGTTGTTCAAGCATTTGGGTAGTGTGGCAGTTTTATGAAGATTTTGTAAAATTCTCTACCGCCAACGGAATACCCATCTCTAATACTTGTAGCAAACTGAGAATGTAACAGAGTGTGTCGGTGCCAACGATCGGGTTAGAGTTTGGTAGTGCTACCCGGTTCAATGGCATAGCAGCCAGAAGCCTCGTATAGCGGCATCCGCTAGAGCGATCGCTTCTTCGCCCCACAATCTACACGCTCATCCAGTCTAGGGTCATCTATCCATTCGTCTCCTTCGTTGCTCCATAAAAACTCTAGTGGTAGAAATTCTCACGTTTCGTCAACAGGGAAAGAGCCTTGATTCTTCCGGAATACCTACGCTAATGGATGCTTTTGTTCTAGTTGTTGGAACTGATGCATTTCTGGCAACATTTCTGACGCGAATTGCTGCTTTAGTCGGTGGCGCAGTTGAAGCTGCCTCCCAGCTAGATGAAGTCATCCCACTGCTGGAAAAGCGACTGCCCTATATCTTAATTTTGCAGGCAAGTCTGGAGGGCAGTTTGGAATTCTGTTATCAGCTCAAACAACATAACCAATTAGCGGGGATTTACTGCATCTTGATAGAAGACCGACCGGAACTTGCCCACGAGCAAACACTTTCCGATCGACACCGGAAGTTGGCACTCATGGCAGAAGCTTTAGAAAAAGG
>NZ_JACJOQ010000470.1:0-10307 GCF_014695635.1 Coleofasciculus sp. FACHB-712
AGCGAGGAAATAATGAATAAGTTGGTGGAAAGTATTGGTACAAATTACAACAAACATCAAAAGATGTTATTTCACGACTCTCTCCACGCTGCGTTTACCTTGGATGAAGTGCAAGACTTCTTGCAAGAAGCTGGTTTGGAGGGTGTTACAGTTTATCGATCGAGCGATCGCCATTGGACAGCCGAACGAGCCTGGGTTGATCCCTCTTAAATCCGCTTGAATCGCCGTTATCTTTCCTGAGCCTCATTCCCAACCCTCTTTACGCTGAGGAGTGTTGCAGACGGCGTGAGGTTCTTCAGCAACAAGAATTAGAGAGGTCAAAGCAATCGTGAAAGTAGGATTTTTAGGAACTGGGTTGATGGGACAGCCGATGGCTAAAAGGCTGTTAGACGCTAAAATTCCAGTAGTTGCATACAATCGTACTCAGTCAAAGTTAGCACCTTTGCAGGACGCTGGCGCTAAAATTGCCGACTCTCCACAAGAGGCAATTCGCGAGTCTGAGTGCGTAATTTTGATGCTGACAAATGCGACAGCAATTGATGAAGTTCTGTTGTCGGAGGCTTCCCGACCAGAGTTAAAAGGGCGTACAGTCATTCAAATGGGAACGATCTCACCCACAGAAAGTAAAGCGATCGCTTCCCAAATTGTTGCAGCGGGTGCAGAGTATATTGAAGCACCCGTGTTGGGCAGTATTTCGGAAGCAGAAGCCGGTAAATTAATTGTCATGGTAGGTGCTTCCGATGAGCAATTTCAACAGTGGTCGGATTTTCTAAAACATTTTAGCTCTGAACCTCTACATATTGGCTCAGTCGGTGCTGCCGCTGCTGTCAAATTAGCATTAAATCAATTAATCGCTTCCCTTACCAGTGCTTTTGCCCTTAGTTTAGGTTTTGTTCAACGTCAAGGTGCCGACGTTGAGCTGTTTATGCAAATCTTACGGCAAAGCGCCCTTTTTGCTCCCACTTTTGATAAGAAATTGCAGCGGATGTTAGATAGAAACTATGAAAATCCCAATTTCCCAACTAAACATCTGCTCAAAGATACTAACTTATTTCTCAATGAAGCTAAGTTAAATGGCTTGAATGTCAGCAGTTTGGAAGGTATTCGCCAAATTTTAGAAATGGCACAGGACATGGGTTTAGCGGATGAGGATTATTCGGCGCTATTTTCTGCGATTAATCCTGAAGATGAATGAGTGTTTTAACGCAAAGCTACGCTAAGCTAAGCGCAAAGGTTCGCGAAGATTCTTAGCGTACTTCTACGTTCATAATTTTTTAGTAAAAACGGAATAAACTAGGCAAGCAATAATATTTTCTGAATAAAAAATTAACCAAGCCTTAATCAAAGCTTTGCCGAAGGTTGATGAACGCCAATTAAGCTGTTCAACGCATAAACGCGGAGAACACCATGTCTTTATCACGGCGGCAATTCTTCACCCTGGCAGGCGCGAGTGCTGCGGGTGCTGTATTAATGTCCCCTCTAGAAGCGCTCTATACCAAAGCAGCCAGGGGTCAATTAGTGAGTGGGGGAGGTTATGGCCCGCTGATTCCAGATCCCAATGGTTTATTGGATTTACCACGCGGATTTCAATATCGTGCTATTTCTCGGACTGGAGACATGATGAACGATGGCAATCCAGTACCGGGTGGTCACGATGGGATGGGTGCTTTTCCCGGTCCTAATAACACAACTATCTTAATTCGCAATCACGAATTAAGCCCGAATTCTACCACGCAAGTTGTCGGACTCAAATACGATAATCTCTGTAAAGGTGGGACAACAACTCTAATTGTAGGGGCGAATCGCCAAATACAAAGTCATTTTGCTTCCCTAGCAGGAACATACCGTAACTGTGCAGGCGGCACGACTCCTTGGGGTTCGTGGATTAGCTCTGAAGAAAATACCTCAACTCCCGCTACAAACGATCCAGTTAATATTACGGGAAATGTCAACCAACGTCACGGTTATAACTTTGAAGTTCCGGCGAATGCAAAAACAACTGTGACTCCCGTGCCTTTGAAAGCAATGGGGCGTTTTAACCACGAAGCGGTTGCAATCGATCCAAAAACTGGAATTGTTTATGAAACTGAAGATAGAGGCAATGGTCTCTTCTATCGCTTCATTCCAAATCAACCGGGCAAACTTGTAGAAGGCGGTGTTTTGGAAGCCCTGAAAATTAAAGGAATGCCCCAAGCAATTACTAAAACTAACTTCCCGGTGCGTCAACCAATGCAAGTTGAATGGGTTCGCATCGACAATCCCGACCCGGATACAGATACTGTCCGCGTCGAAGGCTTTAGTAAGGGTGCAGCCCAATTTACACGTGGGGAAGGCATCTGGTACGGCAACGGTGAATTTTACTTTTGTTGCACAGATGGTGGCGCTGCCGGACTCGGTCAAGTTTGGCGCTACGTTCCTGGGAAAACAGCACAAGAAGGCGGCACTCTTGAACTTTTTGTTGAACCAAATGATGTAAATGTATTAGATAGTCCTGATAACATTGTTGTGGCTCCTTTTGGCGATTTGATCATCTGTGAAGATGGTGACGACGAGCAATTTGTAGTCGGCGTCACTCAAAAGGGCGAACTCTACCAATTTGCTCGGAATGCTATCAATGATAATGAGTTCGCTGGTGCCTGTTTTTCGCCTGATGGTCAGACCATGTTCGTGAATATCCAAACTCCTGGCATTACTTTTGCTATCTGGGGACCTTGGGCGAAAGGATAATAAGGGGTAATAGGTAATAGGTAATGGGTAATGGGTAATTCTTGCAAAGATAGGAAATTTCGTATCTCTACAGTTACTCTTTCTGATTACCCATTATCTGCAAGGTAAACATTCGTGGTATAGGTTAAATACACATAGCCGCGTTCATTGCAAGCGCTTGCATACAGTTCTTGCAAATCTGTCACAAGTTGCTGGTACGCCTCACCTTCTTTGGGGATGTAAGATACACTATTTACCCTGCCAATTAGTCCCTCTAAATCTAGCTGCTGCTGGTACTCAAAAGTATGGCACCGGACATCTGGAAAATGGGGGCTGCTTAGTAGAGGAGCGACTGAAACCATCCGCTTCTCTGCTGGATGATTGTTTGATGCAATCTCAACTAAGCGGCTGTAATTTGCTGTGAATTCATCGTTTTGATCGCGGTCGTTCCATACTACCGCTAGTCGTCCGCTTGGCCTGAGAAGGCGGCGAAATTCTAGCAATGTTGGTTCGGGATTAAACCAATGGAAAGATTGGAAGCAAGTCACTAAATCAACAGATGCGTTGGGTAAATTCGTGGCTTCTGCTGTTCCGTCACGAAACTCTACCAAGGAATGCGGTGATGCGGCGTCTCTCATTGCGGCGTTTGGCTCGATAGCGATCGCATTCACTCCCCGTTGAGCTAACAAACGCGAGGAAATTCCCGTCCCTGCACCAATATCTGCGGCGACCAGTTGTGAAGGATTTCCTAATCCCTTCAGGATAATATCAATAGCGGCGTCTGGATAGTTCGGTCGATACTTGGCGTAATCCTCTGCTCGGTTGGAAAATCGGCTCAGTGGATTCATTGCGTGCAACGGCGTGTCTTTTGAGTTATTTTCTTTCACCAGCGTCACTCACTAATAAATTTTGACGATTTTCGGTATAAGGCTAGAAAAAAAGAATAAAAGTTTCTTTCTTTACCCTAGTTTATTTTTTTCACGTAAAAGGTCTGATTAATAATAAAATTAGCATTTTTTTAGGAATTCCAATTATAAAATAATGACTCTTTTACCTACACCTTTGTTGAGTTTTCCCTAAATGTTTATTAGTGGAATGTAAACAAAGTTCTTTCTTCAAGATAAAGAGAAACTTTTTATCTTGAACTCTAGACTTTACTCAAGTTCTTATAATATTATAAATTTTGATAAGGAAGAACCATCCTTAAATATTTATTTAGGATATATTTCGATTATTCAAATAATAGCGCTAAGCCTAAGAATTTGTAGTAACCGCAATACGATTTCCTGAATTTCAGTTAAGAGCGATCGCGATAAACTCACGCGATCGCTCTTAACTGGTTTGGGAAATATCAGCGATCGCAAATGCAATAGCCATTGAAATAAGCCCCAGGATGGAAGCCTGGGGCTTATATTTGCTTTAGACGATTAAAGCTCTCAGCGGCGTTTTTTTCCGGTTCGTCGCCGCAGCTTCTGTGCCAGCGACGAAGCTTCCCGTTCGGCTTTGTAGAGATCGATGGATCGAGCCGTCAGCACTAACGATCCATCAAGCTTTTGCCCGACGTAGGGGAGACTGGTTGCTTTATACTCGCAAATGTCAGCTTTACCCCGAAGGGATTTCAAGTCTGTATTAACTTGAGCTGAGATTGCCTTGAGTTCCTGTATTGCTGCCTCTAGCTCCGCTGAAAGCCGATTGACTTGGGTTGCTTGCGCCTCTAGGTGTTTTAACTTTTCATTCAGATGTTCCTGTAGCAGTTCCTGATAGGTTTTCACCCGTAGTGACGGAATTAACCTTCTGGAATCGCCTGTCTTTCGAGGTCGTCTTTCAGTATTGGCGATCGCTGGCGATGGAACGCGCTTGTGTTTGGCATCACCTTTTACGGGTTGACGGTCTTCGCCACGTTTCATCTGGACTACTTTGAGGCTGGCTTGCAGTTTTGTCATGTCGATGGCTGGATGGCTACCTAACGACTTGGATGCGGACGCAATCAGTACAATTGTACTATAGCGGGAGGCGATCGCTACTTACTCTGGTTTTTTTTTCAGTGGTAGAGCAATATAAGTGGGAGCGCAGTCTACCAAAACGTAAGGAGTGCATACAATGGTGCGAACCGCCTCAACTATGTTGGCGTTGGGCACGACAGCCCCAGATTTCCAGTTGCCGGATGTGGTATCTGGTCAAACCATTTCCCTTGCCACTTTTGCCGATAAGCAGGCATTGCTGGTCATGTTCATCTGCAAGCATTGCCCCTTTGTAAAACACATTCAGGGAGAACTCGTGCAGCTTGGCAAGGATTACGTAGGTGAAGAGATTGGAATTGTGGCAATTAGTGCCAACGATGCCAGCAACTATCCAGATGATGCCCCCAACTCACTCAAAGCAATGGCGAATGAGCTGGGATTCACCTTTCCGTTGTGCTACGACGAAACTCAAGAAACTGCTAAAGCTTATACCGCTGCTTGTACCCCAGACTTTTTCCTCTTTGATGCCAACCAAAGTTTGGTTTATCGCGGTCAATTAGATGACAGTCGCCCCGGTAACGATCGACCCGTCAACGGCAAAGATTTACGAGCCGCAATAGATGCAGTGTTAGCCGGTCAATCAATCCCCTCAGACCAGAAGCCTAGCATCGGCTGCAACATCAAGTGGAAGCCGGGGAATGAACCGACATATTTTCCTCATTAATCGCAGCAACAGGGACTTGTGGAAGGGTGCAGAATCAAGCTTGAAGGTTATAAAGATGATATGAAACCTTCCCGGCTCCCTCTTTCCAGCTGCCTCTTCCTGCTTGCCTTCATGAGCGGATGTCAAAATCAGAAACCAACGAATGCCGAGATGGAGGCGTGGAGAAATGAGGCAATGCAAAAAAACGCCGCAATGGTTGCTGCTCATACGAACAATCGACAGCGGCAACAGTGGAATCTAGAAATTCAGGGGAAAACGGCGGCGGGAAAATCCGTGCGGTTGACTATGCAAGAACTAGACGCGATCGCAACCACCCATATACGGACGCGATCGCCCCATAATACCAGCAACAACCCCGATCGGATTTTTGACTTTCGGGGTGTTGCTATCTCTAAACTGCTCGACAAGTTCGGCATCACTAATAGTAAGGAAGTAACGCTTGTCGCTTTCGATTCCTACCGTGCCACCGTCAGCATTGCAGACTTGCGTGCGTACCCGATTATCATTGCTTTAGAGCGCGATGGAATGCCCATTTCCCGCAGCGAAGGCGGCCCGCTTTCCCTGGTATTTCCTTACACCGAGTACCCGCAGCTTGAGCAAAAGTATCCCGACCGTTTTTGGGCATTTTACGTGACCAACCTAATCGTCGGTACCGAACCAGTGCAACTGCGCGTTGGCGAAACCCCGCTTGATGCCAAAACCATCAGCCAACTGCCACAAGTCACCATCGAAGAAGCTGTTGGCTACCCGATTGGGTGGCCTATTGGCAAAGTCAAGCTCACAGGCGTGCGCGTGCGGGATGTTCTTGCTGCTGCCAGTGTCACGCTGCCAGAAAACGGTATGGTTATCATTCGGGGAAAAGCGCCTGTTTCCCGCAATGCCCTGAATCCAATTCGTTTGGCAGCTAACGAGGTGCGAGACTGCGATATTTTGTTTGCCACGCACTGGGGTAACGAACGCAATCCGATTCCTGCCAAAATGGGTGGTCCGATAACGCTGGCTTTCCCCAGCAATTGTCAAGCGAGATCCGAGAATCAGCGCTGGCTCACTTTTGTGGAACAACTGGAGGTTAGTAAATAATGGCGAATGGTTAATCTGAGTTTTGAGTTTTGAGTTTTGAGTTTTGAGTTCCAAGAAAATTATTTTATTCAAAAGTTTTAACTTTTGAGAGTTTTGAGTTTCAAGAAGATTTTTTCGTTCAAAACTAAAAATTTCAAATTTCAAACTTTTTAGAAATTACCAAGTAACCATTACCAATTAACCCTGATGAAAGTTGCCGCGTTCCGTTCAATTCATACACGAATTATGACCGCCACGACACTCTTGATTGTGGCGATTGTTGGTTCTGTGGTATGGCTGTGGGCGAAAAACGAGAGACAACTTTACCGGGAACAGAAGCGGCGTGAAGTCCAGCAGCTAGCGATCGCCTTATCTAATACCTGGACTAACGAACTTGAAGACCAAAATTGGGGTCAGATTCGGCTCGGTTTCAATCTGCTACTGAAGCGCAACCCAGATTTCGTTTACATTCTGATCTCCGATGTGCGCTTGTCAAATCAAATCGTCGCCGCCAGCGAAAGCGAACTTCAGGAACAGTATGTTCCCGATATTGTGCCTGTGTGGGTAACGGACTCGGCGCTGGCAGTATATGACGATACCCGTGTTGTCGAGACATTCCTCCTGCGCGACATTACTTTCAACCGCAAAGTGCGGGCACGCCAAGGTGAAACTGCCATCGAAGTTGCCGCCGCGATTCGCAACTCTTCGGGGCAAAAAATTGGGACGTTGCGGATTGGGATGTCACTGCGGCAGGTCAATCAAGCGGTCGCGATCGCAGTCGAAAAAGCTCTGTTTGTAGGTGTTTTCGCCCTTTCCTTGGGTCTTTTCGGTTCCTACCTGTTGGCAACAGAACTCAGTAGCCCTGTGCGGCGGTTGCAATTGAGTGCTGCCAAAATTGCCGCAGGCGATTTACACCATCGGGCTGAAATTTACCGCAAAGATGAAATCGGCGCTTTAGCGATCGCGTTCAATGATATGTCGGCGGCGCTACAAGGTTTGTTTAGCCGACTACAGAAAACTATCGAGTCTTTTCATCGATTCGTACCAGAGAAATTTCTTCTGGTGATTGCACCCGACGGCATCGAGAACATCCAAGTCGGCTTTGCCTCGACGCGCACGATTACGATCCTATTTGCCGATATTCGGGGCTACACGGCAATGTCAGAACAAATGACGCCCTTAGAAACCTTTTCATTTTTGAATGACTACCTCGCCTGCATGGGACAAGTGATTGACAAGTCCGGCGGTTTCATAGACAAGTATATCGGCGACGCGATTATGGCGCTCTTCGATGATGAAGCGACGGACAACGCTCTGCACGCAGCGTTAGCAATGCGACAGCGACTTAAAATCTTGAATGAAGAGCGATCGCATCAAGGTTTGCCAACCATCGACATCGGTATTGGCATTCATCGAGGCGAGGTCGTCATGGGTACCGTTGGATTTAGCTCCCGTATCGAGTCTACAGTTGTTGGGGATGCCGTAAACGTAGCCGCTCGTGTCGAAAGCCTCACCAAAAACTACGACAGCACCATCCTCGTCACCAAGCCAATCGTCGAAGCGCTGCGCCACCCCGACACTTTCCCCCTGCGCTTAGTCGATAAGTTTGTTCGGGTGAAAGGCAAGGAAGAGCTAGTAGCGATTTACGAGCTTGATGCAGTGTAGGTTATTTACCGAGTCTATTTGCTCGATAAGCTCCTCTCTTCTCTTCCTCTGCGCTCTCTGCGTCCTCTGCGGTTCGTTTTTCCCAAATTAAAGAAGACTGTTATATATTCCAGGAATGGCTGAAATTTTAAAAATTCTTAATGTCCCCGCTTCAAGGATTTTGAGGATTTTGACCCGATAAGGCAGCGCTCAAGAATCTTCAACTAGACAAACTGATTAAGATTTTAAAAATGTATCAAATGCGCCAGTTTTTTTTACAGAATGGTGAATAATTTACTCATATAAATCTTGCTAATTACTTAGTATTCTAGGAGAACCTCACCCCTTCTCTTGCGCCCCTCTGTATCTGAGGGTAAGTGGCTGGGTGAAAATTTTAAATGATGCCTATTTAAACGGGTTTCCTTTCAGATGAATCCCTTCATAAGTTTTGCCCGTTAAAGCTTACAGCTATTTTGAATAATACCGAAAGAGAAAACGAAACCCTGGGAAATAGAGGTTACAAGCAGGTGTGGCTTGAAATTTAATCTTCAGTGCCCCAATAATATCCTGTTTGGCAAGTAATCATAAAGATAGACTTTTAAAATTAAAAATATTTCAAAAGAAAGGTTTCATTGGCAATAGGCAGCTTCTGTAACAAAGTCTACCGTTTCAATTTACAAAAGCGCCTAACTTAGCAGAAAAAGCAGTTTTAACGACAATAGCTGTGCGGTTACACGTGCAATTGCGCCAGATCCAGGTACGCAAGGAGGAACCGTGACAAACGTAACCACCCCTACAGAAGCAATAAAGGCAACCAAGCCTACGGAAAAACTAAATAAGATTGAAAAAGCCAAAGCTGCAAAACATCCCCTATTGCTGAAGCAAGAACTGGAGCATTTTGCACAAATTGGCTGGGAGGCGATGGACGAGTTTGAGCGGAACCAAGGGCTAAAGTGGTTGGGTTTTTTCCATCGCACGGTGACACCCGGCAAGTTCATGATGCGAATGCGGATACCCAACGGCATTTTGACCAGCACTCAGATGCGAGTACTGGCTGAAATCGTGCAACGCTACTGCACGGGTTCGGGATTTCAAAACCAGGGAAATGCCGACATTACCACCCGACAAAATTTCCAATTGCGAGGGATTCGGATTGAGGATATCCCAGAGATATTCAACCGTTTGTTAAAAGCCGGTCTGACTTGCATTCAATCGGGAATGGACAACGTTCGGAACATCACGGGTTCGCCAGTTGCAGGCATTGATGCGGCTGAATTGATTGATACACGGGGGATTGTCCGCAGCCTTCAGGACATGATTACCAATAACGGTGAGGGCAATCCCGAACTCAGCAACCTACCCCGAAAATTTAACATTGCCGTTGCCGGGGGTCGGGATAACTCCGTTCATGCCGAAATCAACGACCTTGCCTTTATCCCCGCATACAAAAACCACACCATTGGATTTAACGTCATCGTCGGCGGCTACTTTGCGCCGAATCAGTATGTAGAAGCGATTCCTCTCGATGTTTGGATTCCTCCTGAAGAGGCTGTCTCTTTAAGTAAGGCAATGCTGGAGGTTTTCCGGGATAATGGTCCCCGCGAGAATCGGCTAAAGTCCCGGATTATGTACCTGATTGAGGGCTGGGGCGTTGAAAAGTTTCGGGCGGAAGTCGAAAAACAACTAGGGCATTCGCTGGAATCGGCGGCTGAAAAAGATGAAATTGATTGGGACAAGCGCGACCATATTGGCGTTTATCCTCAAAAGCAACCGGGACTCAACTACGTCGGTTTGCACGTCCCTGTGGGTCGCTTGTATGCCCAGGAAATGTTTGAACTTGCCCGAATGGCAGAAGTTTATGGCAGCGGGGAGATTCGGCTGACTGTCGAACAAAATTTGATTATCCCGAATATCCCCGACACGCGCTTAAGTCCTTTCTTAGAAGAACCACTGCTTCAAGAACGGTTGTCTATCGATCCAGCCATCTTGAACCGGGGGCTGGTTTCTTGTACGGGTAGCGAGTTCTGTGGCTTTGCCATTATCGAAACGAAAAATCGGGCGCTTGCCTTGATTCAGGAACTGGAGGAAGAGTTAATTCAACCGCATCCGGTTCGCATTCACTGGACAGGTTGCCCAAATTCCTGCGGTCAACCACAAGTTGCAGATATTGGCTTCATCGGTACAAAGACGCGCAAAGATGGTCAAACCGTAGA
>NZ_JACJOQ010000471.1:0-5718 GCF_014695635.1 Coleofasciculus sp. FACHB-712
TAACATTTTACGAGGACGAGCGGAATTATTTTCCGGCAAATCTTCAGCGTAGCGGTTCATGATTTTTGCTTTGCCGCGTAGGCTTTGATAAACTGATCGTCAAATATTTGGGTAAGATTCGGAGTCTGTTGAGTTAACTTAGCCTCAACTAAAAATTTGCTAATTTCTTGAGCGGCGTAACTCAAAGAGGTCATGTCATTACCGGGACTAAATGCTTTCAAGTTGTCTTCAATGCTGAAGATTTTCGTCCCGGCTTCGTATTTCTTGTATTCCTCAACCGTGACCCCAGCCCGTTTTGCCATCGCGGCGTAAGCTTTGTCAGGATTGGTGCGGATAAACGCCAAGGTATCGAACCATGTATTGACCAAAGCTTGCACGTCTTGAGGACGTTCGTTAATCAGTTTTCGGCTGACCGTTAAATGATCGGGAATTGCTCCTGGAAAGTCTTTAGAACTGAATAATTCTTTACTTCCAGCACGTTCTAGCGCCTTGCTGGTAAATGGTGCAAAAACTCCAACTGCATCCACTTGACCCGCAACAAAAGCAGCTGAGGCTGCGCCTGTCTCTAAGGGTTGAAAAGTAATATCAGCTTGGGTTAAACCCGCTTTCTTCAGTCCTAGAAGTAACAGGAAATGATCGACGGTTCCTTCTTCAGCAGCGACTTTTTTCCCTTTGAGGTCGGCAATACTATTGATACCTTCCCGAACAATAATTTTGTCGTTGCCCGTTGAATTGTCATTGACTAATACAATTACTTGATCGGAACCAGCAGCCACTGAGCTGATCGTGTCATTCAAGGTTTGGGTATTAGCGCTTAGTTGACCAGCATTGAGGGCGTTAATGGAATCTAAATAGCCATCGAACCACTTCAAATCCACATTAACTTTGTTCGCATCAAACAGCTTTTCTTCTTTCGCCACCTGCCAAGGTAACCACCCAGGCCAAACACTAAAACCCATTTGAATTGTTTCAGTTTTTGAGGATGTAGCGGTTTGCTGGGGGTTAGCACAACTAACAGTAATGACAAGGCTGAGCAAAAAGACTGAGAATAGAGAAAGTAACTGGCGGGTCTTCATTGAGTCTCACTTTTTACGAGCAGGCTCATTAGGCGGGTAGCATTTCTGTTGCCGTAGCAGATGGGTGTTGATTTAAAACTTGCGATTTTACCCAATCAAACCAATTTTCTAATCCCTCACCCGTCTTGGCAGAAACCGCAATAATTGTGACATGAGGGTTCATCTGACGGACGTTGGCGGCAATGCGATTAATATCAATATCGAGATAAGGAGCTAAATCGATCTTGGTAATTAACAAACAATCCGCTTCTTGAAACATCACCGGATATTTGAGCGGCTTATCTTCTCCTTCAGTCACGCTTAACAAAGCAACTTTAATGTGTTCTCCCACTTCAAACTCAGCAGGACAAACTAAATTACCGACATTTTCAACCAGCACTAAATCAAAATCAGCAGGATTATACTGGTGTTCTAGTTGATGAATTCCTCCAGCTACCATCTTGGAATCCAAGTGGCAGGAACGCCCCGTATTAATTGCAATTACAGGGACTCCATATTGACGCAAACGGTCGGCATCCAGCTCCGTAGTCATATCCCCTTCAATGACGGCGATTTTCAACTCATCCGTCAAAACAGCAAGCGATCGCTCTAACAGTGCCGTTTTACCTGCCCCAGGACTACTCATAATATTGAAACAAGTAATCCCCCACTCATCAAAATGCGCTCGGTTATGATCGGCTCCTTTCTGATTAGCATGGAGCAAGTTAATTCCTAATGCAGCGTCAAATGTTTGATGCATAAGCGTTTTTATTTGCCTCGTCAAAACTATACTCAATCCGGTCAATTTTCAGTTCTCTCCCTGAGCGAATATCCTCCATCGGTGAGTGACACTCAGGGCAGCCGTATTGCAACCCAACTTGGGGTGCATATTCTTGTTGGCAGCGGTGACAAAAGGCAATCAGTGGTGTTTCCTGAATAACCAGTTCTACCCCTTCTAAAAAGGTGTTGCCAGTCTGTACCTCAAACGCAAATTGCAGACTGACAGGTTCCACACAAGTGAACTTACCAACAATTAAGTGAATCTGGGTAATATGGGGGCGCTCGGTCTGGGATTCCCACCAGTCTTTTACTGTTAAAATGAGCGCCTTTGTCATGTCAGTTTCGTGCAAGGCTCAACTCCACTCTGCAACTAATTCTGGTTGGGCGTAGGGGTGAATGTATGCGGCTTTCTCTTTTCGGGGTAACTGTCCTGACAGAACTAGATGCGCCATCGTGTCGCAAATCACTCGCGTCGCCATCAAAGATGTCATGTCGCTGATGTCATAAGGGGGCGACACTTCCACTACCTCAAGCCCGCAAACGGGTGCTTTCTGAACAATTTTGCCTAGCATATAAAGAGCCTCGCGGGGCAATAATCCGCCCGGTTCAGGCCAACCAGTTCCAGGGACAAAACCGGCATCAATGCAGTCAATATCAAAGCTGATATAAACGCAGTCGGTTCCATCTAAAGCCCTTTCTAGAGCGAAGTTTACCGCTGCATCCAAACCCATTTCTGTGATGTCTGTAACCGTCAGAATATTTGTGGCTCTTTCTCGACAAACTTTTACACCCTGACGCGGCACTTGCCAGCCGCCTATCCCTAATTGCACGAGGTTTTTCGGATTGGCATTTTTGATGTTCGTGGCATGGAACCAAGGGCAGGTGTGCATGCGCTCATCAAGGTCTGTTTCTTGGGTATCGACGTGGCGATCGAAGTGAATAATCCCCAGTTTTTTATCACCTAAGTGGCGACAAACTCCTCGCACTGTGGGATAGCCAATTGAATGATCGCCTCCCAAAATAATTGGGAAAGCTCCGGAACTAAAGATGTGAGCAATTCCTTTAGAAATTTGGTCAAATGACTTTTCGTTGTTTCCCGGAATTGTGAAAATATCTCCGACATCACACAGGGTAATTTGCTCTCGCAAATCAACGCCTAGTTCAAAGTTATAGGGGGTATACAAAGCCGAAATCCGCCGAATTCCTTGGGGACCAAACCGGGTTCCAGGTCGGTAGGTGGTGCCAGAATCGTGGGGTACGCCTACAATTGCAACATCGTATTCACCCACTTTTCGCACATCTTCTATATAAGGTGCTTTCAGGAAGGTGTTAATGCCTGCGTAGTGGGGAAGTTCGCCGCGAGAGAAGGTGGAAATAGAGCGATCGCGTATACTTTCTGCTGCTTCTAACCCAAACTCTAACCCTTTTGCTACCTCCTGTTGCCAGCCTGTCATTGGCAGATGGGTTTCTTTTTCAAGAGCGCGACTCGCTTCAGTAGACGGCGGTTGAAAATCCGAATTCGAGTTTTGAGGATTAATTTCAGTCATGTTTGAAAAAATGGGATGTTTCGTCAATCTAAAAGCTCTATTTTTTATCCCAAGTCAAAAAAAAGACTTGCAAAAACGATAGCCCGGGTAAGCCATAACAGATAAGCTTCTGCTATGTACCTCCCGGGCTTTTGTCCCGCCGTGTAACCAGTCCGTGTTTCAATTTATAAAAACACTCCATGACTGATTCGCCTCTCTCGGACCAGTCGTTTAAATCTTCAGACTTAAACCGGAACCCTAGAAGCTTATTAATTTTTTTACCCGATAGCTAGCAATAGTTTGTTGGGATGAACTTTGAAAGCTTAAATGTATAGATATCAATAAATTTTAAGCAGGAATGTAGTAAAAGTTACATTTTGCGGATTGCCGCCCTGAAGGTAAGCATTCATCTAGGTAGCGATCGCTACCTAGATGAACGCTCGCATCCCATCCTACAGCCGGGATTGCGCTACTAAGAAGGCTCAAATCAAACTGGACGCCACAGCCAAACCTGGATGAAAACGACTCCAGGTTTGGCGCATCATCAGCGCCCAAGTTTTAGGACAATTTTAGGACAAACTTGCCCCTGCATTTGACTCCAGCATTTCGCCCAGATAGGCTACACATTGATTGTTGATACCCAGCAGGAGATATCTTGTGTAGCTGCGCCTACCCCTGAGAGCGATCGCCCTACACGGGTCAGGCGTCGGAAAGCTTTAGTCTTCGTGATCTTCAAACGGATCGCTCAATTCCTTAGAAGGAGGCCCGAACGCAGTATAGATGGTGAAGCCAGTGAAGGCGACGAGAAAAGCAGCGATCGAAATGCTAAGAACTGTTGCGGGTTCCATAGGTGAGATAATTTATGAGAGCAGTTCCTATACAATATTACAAAACGTTAAAAACTTCTGTCGAGAGTGATCCTAGGAAAGCTATGGCACAACGGACTTGGTTAGGAGATGTCCTCAAACCCCTGAACTCTGAATATGGGAAAGTATCTCCGGGTTGGGGCACTACGCCATTGATGGGCGTCTTTATGGTGCTATTTTTGGTCTTTTTACTGATTATTCTGCAACTTTACAACTCCTCACTCCTCGTTGAGGGTGTTGATGTCGATTGGAAGAGCCTAGGCCGTTAATCGACGGCAATCTGGCGCGAAGCCCTTGGGCTTTACATAATGCCACGATTAAAAAACACTGATGCTTTCCCGGCTAGACCGGGTTTTTTTGTCAGTTCTATACTTCTATACTAAAGTTAACGTTTGCACGAAAAATCCTATGAATATCTTTGGCATCGGTTTGCCGGAAATGGCGCTGATTATGGTTGTGGCCCTTTTGATTTTTGGCCCCAAAAAGTTGCCAGAAATTGGTCGCAGTATGGGCAAGGCAATTCGCGGCTTCCAGGAAGCATCCAGAGAATTTGAAACTGAGTTCAAGCAGGAAGCAGAGCAGATAGAACAAGCTGTCAAGACACTTCCCCAGGCTGACTCAGAGAAAGTAGCAAACGGGAAGTCAGAGAATCCCGCAACTAGCTCATCGCAACACAGCTAAAACTGGCAATTCTCGTTGTAACGATAGCGATTCTCACTCTTAGTGGAATATACAGGAACCTCACCTCCCCGTTCGCTGGGAGAGAGCAGGAGTGGGGTTAAACCATAGTGCATCCAATAGAGAATTGCTGTAGAACAGGAAAGGGGGTAGACGCTAATTGTCAGCGACTGGTAGAAAGCCATATTTCTGCAATATCTTCTGCCCTCTGTTACTAATAACAAAGTTGATGAATTCTTTTGCCTGTGGGGAATTTTGACTTTGCTTGACAACCGCTATCCAATAGCCGATAGGTCGAGTTGATTCAAGGGAAATTCTGCTTATTACCTTCACTTTCTTCGATATCGCCGCATCCGTTGCGTAGATAAGGGCGGCATCAACATTTCCCTGCTCCACATAAGTCAAAACTTGACGCACATTGTCACCAAAGACTAACTTTTCTTCTTTTTCTAGTTTGGTATAAAGATTTTCTTTTTCCAGAGCCATTTTTGCGTACTCTCCCGCTGGCACTGTAGCTGGATTACCGATTGCTAAACGTTTCAAACGACTATCCCTTAAGTCAGATAGTTTCTTCAGCCAAGGAGTTTGAGCAGTCGTTGCCACCACGACTAATTGATTACGGGCAAACGTCTTGCGAGTTTGGGGAAGCAACAAATTCTGCGTTTCTAAAGCATCCATCGGTCGAGCTGCTGCACTCGCAAATACATCAATGGGGGCACCCCGTTCGATTTGCTTTTGCAAGAAACCAGAAGCGGCAAAATTAAAGTTAACGGTAAAGGTAGGAAGCTGAGCTTGAAAGGATGTGGCAATCTC
>NZ_JACJOQ010000472.1:0-7626 GCF_014695635.1 Coleofasciculus sp. FACHB-712
CCAAAAGCTAAGTTAACGATATCGCTAGCAATTCCCATCTGTTGCAGCGCCATTGCTGAAACCAGGGCGATAATCGCAATCCGAGCAGTTTGTCCGAGTATCCGCGCTTGGCGAGTACCGGAACTGGTAATCAAGTTAAAGGCGAGGTTCGCGAGATACAGACCAATCGCAAACACCACCAAACCGGCGAGAATGCGACCTAATATCACCACAATGCCGCTGACCAACAGAGTCAGCGCCGGAATTTGCAGAATATTGGTTGCTGCTACTGTCGCAAACAGCATAATGCCAACCAATACCACAATCCCGGCGAGTTCTGACGGGGTGCGGGTGGGAGGCGTCGGTTCCTGAAGGATAGTTTCTTGTCCGGTAGGCGGTATCTGTGCCTCTGGAGCCGGAGGTAGAATTGGCGTGGCGCGGGTGTAAGGCTTAGATTGGAGTCCCAGCCAGTAGAAAATATTGTTGAATCCGATGCTGGTGAGGATGTTGGTGACTAACTCTGAAACAAAGTGTCCAACTACATAAGCGATGCCGAGAATCAACGCCGCTGTAAAGATTAGCGGAATCGCGTTGAGAATCTGGGTCAACATGGCGATCGCTGGAACCGAAATTGCCGCAATTCCCAAAGCATTGAGAGCAGCGATCGCGGTGGGGATTAAAATCAGAACAAAAACAATTGTCCCGATCAGCCAAGAAAGCGTTTGTCCGCCGGTTGCCCGTGAAATTCCAAATCTCGCACCCAACCGATCCGTTCCGGTTGCTGTCAGCAGATTCGTAACAATCCGCCGCACCACCTGCGCCAGCAACCAACCTGCTGCACCGATGACGATAGCCGTCAAAATATTCGGTACTGCTGCCAAAATTTGATTTAGCAGGTTATTAACCGGACCCAGTGCCTGCTGTAGCTGTAGGGCATCTAAGATCAGCGGTAAAAATAGCAAAAAGATGAACCAGTACAGAGCGTTGCCTAAGGTATCGCTCAGAGAATACTGGTTTGTCCTTGGCGTCGTACCCCCTGGCGTCGTATCCCCCGGTGCCGTACCTCCCGTTTGTTCGCCCAAACGTTCGTCTAACCGCAGCGCCCGCAGTCCCCGCGTTACCACTAGCTTTGTCAAGGTTGCCAGTACCCAGGCAATTCCTAACAGAATCGCTGCACTGACCAGTTTGGGGATGAACTGAGTAACTTGCTCTAACAGAGTGTTAAGAGGGCCAGCAACCGCTGTTAGTTTTAACGTCTGTAAACTAGCAACGATGGCAAAGAGCATAATCAGCCAGAACACCACGCTGGAGATCCATTTCTCCACAGGTGGCCCTTCTTCAGCCCCTTGGCGACCCGTAATCCAAGCTGCTAAACGATTATCGATGTTTGTGCGATTCAGCAGTCCTCGCACCGCCGCCGCCGCCAGTGAAGCCACGATCAAGCCAACGACTAACGCTAGGATCGCCTTAATCAGATCCACTAGCGAATTGCCTAGGTTGAGACCCAGCCCTGAGATAATACTGTCAACCGAAAAATTATTGGTTGCGGGAGCGGTTTCAGCCGCCGGTACGGGTGTACTCTGCGCTAACAACCCGTTCAACCTGAGTGGCACCTCTCGAAAGAGAGTGAGTGTAATTCCTTGCCAAGTTCCATTCATGGTGTTCTGAGTTAACGTCGGATGGGCAAATATACAAAAGTTACGCTGCTAAGCAGGAATCGCCAAGACTTATCCTACACGCCGATCAATTCTCTAGCTGCTGATTGGAAAATAAAAAACTGACTAAAACAGGATGAGATAGATATAGACCAACGTTCTCAGTTTTTAATCTATCTTTATAGATAAATAAGGCGAAAAAATCGCAAATATCCGACTTTTAGCGGTGCTTCCCGATTTGCGTTTCTGTAGCGTTCGCTTCCAGTAAGCTGTATAGTATGTCTCCTACTGAAGTTTTCGAGCAATCTATCCAAATCAATGCTAGTGCAACGGTGGTTGAGCGCTGCATTACCGATCGTGTCTTAATGCATCGATGGCTGAATCCGGCGTTGCGGTGCGAACCAGTCGGAGAGTGGCGAACAGATGTGGGGAGTCAAAGTCGGTTTATTATTCAAATTCCCTTATTGCAACCCACGCTCGAAACGGTGGTTGTGGAGCGAGAACCAGGGCTAATTGTCTGGGGATTTGAAGGATTTTTCAAAGGACGCGATCGCTGGGAATGTCAGCCAGAGGCAACGGGAAAGGGCACACGCCTGCTGAATCGCTTTGAGTTTGAAATTCCCAGTCCTTTCGTGCGTTGGGGTTTTAATACCTTCGCCGCTGCCTTGACGAAAGCCGATATGCAAGCTCAATTGCGACGTCTCAAACGAATCGCAGAAGAGATGGATCGCGAATAAGTAGCGAATAACTAATAGATATCTTGTTCGATTTGTGTCAGTAATTGGCGAATCACGCCAGCATCCTCCGCATTGGGAAGTATCGCTAGATAAATGTTTAAATCTTGGGATGCTTCTGACCAGCGTCCCATTTGGAAGTAGAGAAGACCGCGATCGCGCAATTCCATCGGTGCATCTGGGAACAACAGCAAAATCCGTTCCACTGTGGCAAGTGCTTTTTGTAACTCCTGGCGGTTCAGGTAAATCATTTTCAGATTTGTCAGCATCCGCGTCAAAAAGCGCCGAGAACTCACGGGTTCTACGAAAGTCGCTTGCAGTTGCACTGACTGTTGGTAAATCTTCGCAAGTCTATCTCTGCAATCTTGCTCAAACAGAATCTCGCCGCGATGGAAGGCATCCACGAAGATTCCTACATCCTCAAACTGTGGGCGAATCAGGAAATGCCCCGGCATCCCCACCCCAACCATCGGAAAATCAATGCGTCGTGCAATCTCTAAATAAACTAGCGCTAGGGCGATCGGGATGCCAGTGCGCCGATCGATTACATCATTTAAAAAGCTATTGCGGGGATCGTAATAGTTCTCGTTATTTCCAGTAAAACCTAAGTCGTCGTAAAGATACTGATTGATAGTTTGAATCACCCGCAGGGGATATCGTTGGGCAGGTAGGCGTTCTTGTATCTCCGCTGCCATTGTATCGAGGGCATTGAGGTATTCATCCGGGTCGAGGTCTGGATATTCTTCCTGAGCAATGTCCAGAGCAGCTTTTGCCAGATTAATTTGCTCATCTGGCTGATTAATTTCCTGATAAAAGGATAGGCGACCCAGTGGCAAGTTCATGGCAATTCAATTGTTTAGCGAAACTCTTCCTCTGATTGTAGAAAACAACGTGCTATCTCGCTTGTAACTAAAGGATAATTAGTAACTTAGCTGTGCTAGCCATCTAACTACAAATCGGTGAGCAGCCTTGCCTTTCTAAGAATAAATGTTAGTACGGTTTCTTCCCTAGAAATAATCTCTGCGGCAATTTCCATTCCTGGTTGAATCGGATAGGGGCGATCGCCTTTGATCAGATTTATTTTTTCTGGCTGGATGGTTACTTCGTAGGAGGGCGGAACCGCAGGAGCGTTGGCGTTATTATTTTCAGGCGCGATCGCATCGGGTGCGATCGCGCTCACTTTTCCGGAGAGAGTTCCATAATCGGGATAGGGATAGGCAGAAACCCGCATTTGTACCTTTTGCCCAACCGCCACTTTCCCGATATCCTGAGCCGCTACCCGCGCTTTCACGATGAGTGGCGTGTTGCTGGGAGCAATTTGAGCAATTGGTTCGGCTGCACGCACCACCTGAGAGGCATTTCGCAGTTCTAGTTTGAGGATGGTGCCAGATGCTGGAGCACGAATCACGCTTTTTTGCAGTTCCATCCCGATTTGTTTGAGTTCGCGGGTGTCGCTGTTGAGTTGATTTTGAATTTCAATTTGACGCTGAATCAGGGTTTTTCGTTCTTTGTTCAATGTTGCTAAGGTAGATTCACCCGTTGCTCTTTCTTGAGCGATTCGCTCGTTAGCAATTACTACGGGTGCCGCACTGGGATTAAGCATGGCTTTTGCCCGTTGTAGTCTCGCTTGCGCGGCTTTGAAAGCTTCTTCTTTTTCCTTGATTTGCAGTTGAGCGATCGCGCCCGTATTTGCTAGCTGTTGATATTGATTCATCTGCACCCTTGCTAAATCCACAGATGCCTGTGCTTCTTGCACTTCTGCCTTCGTTGTAATTTGCTTTTCTTGATAGTCTCGTTGATTGCGACCCAGATCCGCTTGCGCTGAGGCAATGTTGCGATTCATCAAGTTCCACTCTGCCTTTTGCTGGCTGTCAAGGGCACTGATTTGAGCTGCGATTTGACTCAGTTGCAGTTGGTTATTCTGGATATTGCCTTGCAGTTGGCTTTTTTTCGTCTGGAGTTGGGAGTTATCCAAGATAGCGATCGCATCCCCTTGTTTCACGACCTGATTTTCTTTCACAGAGATGCTTTTAATCGTTCCTTCTGTTGCAGCTTGCACGATTCGCAGCTCACCTATAGGACGCACAACGGCAGCAGCTTTAACAGTAATGTTGTACTGCGTATAAGCGGCAAGCATCACAGCTACCCCAAAAGTACCGACTAAAAACAATCCCCCTAGCGTTGTCCATCGGCTGATGGGAGGAAGAAATTCGTCGCTAGAGACTGGGCGGAGAAAGTCGGGGTTGCTGTCACTAAGCATGATTGTCCCATTCAGTGAATGAGTGTTCTCTACTATGATTGCATTTACTTTAAATAAAATTTAATTTCTTTGCCATCGTTTAAAATTTGAGCAGTTAATCGCTTTTTCCTAGCACAGCCTGTTGTCTGAAATTTACACAATACTTTTTGTTGATTTTTTAAAATTATTAAATTAATTAGGAGTCGTGTTGGTTGAAAGCGTGTTTGTTTTGATGTAAAACCCTACCTCAGAGGGGTACGGTCATTTAAGCTACCGAGTAAAACTCTAATTAGTTAACAACAATACACTTGAAAATTTAGGAGGATTTTATGCCCCATCCCTTTGATCTAGCGCTTTCCGAACTGGGAACGGTGGAGTTCAATCTTCTAGAAGAACTCACGGATGAGGAAGCTGCCACCATTACAGGCGGTTTTCACACACCCACGACACCTGGCAGCATACCGATTGGAGGGAATGTTGTCACTCCACTGGAAGTTAACGATGAGGGGGGGTATTTTATCACCCTGTGGCTTGGTGAAGAAGGTGGTTATGTAACGATCCCAGCGACACTCCCTGAAGACGGAGGCAACGGACTGCAATAACCTTATTGAAAGTAATGTCCGATTAACTTTTTTTCCTGAAATCATTGATTATTAAGGCAAAATTGAGCTGGTTCTTCAGGTAGAATCAATGGAATTGGGGCACTTTTTAAAGAAAAGCTGCAATTCTATATTCTTTTGTAAGTAGTCTCTAGAGCAGTTTTGCTCTATCGCATCTTTTTTATTTTGCCTAAAGGACGGAACTGGAATCTGCAAGGCATCAAAAACGTGTTTTGGAAGAAATTTTCTGTGATAAGAATCCTTCATTAAAGGATTCTTACCAGCAATAGATTTTCAAAGGAATGCGATGAGTACCTTGCGATCGCTCTTTTCAAAAATGCTGCGTTTATTACTTGATGGCAAAGAAAAACTCGTGGCTTGGGCCTGGGTTTGGTTAACCATGAAAAAACCCACCCTAATTTTAAAATAGGGGGGTTGCCATGTGGTTTGACTGAATAGTTGCAGCGAATAAATTGACGATTTAACTGCTAGTAACTGTTAAATTTCCTCCAGTTCCAGTCAAAGTTCCATCCACGATTGATATTGTTGCTGGTTCTGTTAGTTGAGCTGTATAGCTGGTATCGTCAATCGTGAAACTGATGTTAAATGGACTGAGATTGAGAGTGCCATTGGGAATCTCAGCCTTCAAATCGTCAAAGTCAAAACTGAATAAATCTAAACCTCCAGCCACTGCCTCTTGTTCCTGTTCGGATAGTTCTGCAAACAGGGATTGGTCTTGAGGTTGCATTGGTTGGTTGTTTGCACCTACAGTCATGATGTTGCCCTCAAAATAAACTTTGAAGCGTTGGAAACTTGTGCCGTGCTTAAAACTTACGTAAATAAAAACAGCTTTTCCTCCCACTTTTGGGAGATTAGCATTTGATACCGTTGGTTGTAATAATGCAGTCGGCTTTGTGTGCGTAGTCGGTATGGGCAACTTTTCGCGATCGCTTCTAACCGGCGAAGTCAACAAACTGGATGACGCCTCGCTGTCCATTGGTTAACCAGTGAGGATCTTCTTCGTTAAGTGTGTTTATCTGAGTTGGCTGTAAACCTGCCACCAGTTCCGATTTGAGGGTGCGTAGTGCCACTAACGGTGCTGGGAAGTAGCAGGCAATGTCTTGAAAAGGGGTAGTAAAATCCCAGTGGCGATTGCCTAAACAGCGGCGGTAGTTAGCATCTCCTTTAATAAAAATTAGGCTGGCGGGTGCTAACTCTTGTCGCAAAGCTTCGGGCATTTCCCAGAAAGGCAAGGGCATTGTCCAAAATAAATCGTCATAGCATCGCAAACGACCGGAAGCGATCGCGTCTTGCAAGCGCAGAGAAAGCGATCGCACTTCTCCATCAATGTCAGCAGCCAAAACCTCTAAAGTGTGGTGCAGATCCTGAATGGTCGCATCTGAGACGAAGATAGGATACCGCTTCAGGTGCAGGGAAATCTCAGCCGCCTGAGTGGTTAGCAGAAAATCTGCCAAGCACAAATCGCAGACGAGTTCAAAACCAGCATTATCGACGATGAAGTCAATTCTTCCCCCATCAAGGCTGGCAATCCTGTCAGCAATCATGGGTGTATCATCGACCAAAATATGAGCCTCTTCGTGCTGAATTTCCTGACGGCTGCGATCGCTTTCTCCAGCCTCAATAGGCCAAAGGCTGAGATCGGCGCGGTTGCCCCACAGTGAAAAATAGAGCAGTGGGATTAAACGAGTATGGCGATCGCTGGCGTTAGTCCCAATCCTAGCGGCGATTGCCCGGATTGAATCCATTGCTGTTTCCAAACCCAAGCGTTTTTGCAACCAGTAGGGATCTAGGCCTTGGCTCGATCCTGGCAGAAAGTAATCGGTTGCTTCCACAATCCGCCGGAAAAAGTATAACTCTGCAAATAACCAGGGAATGTCTATCCAACGCTTCCCCAGAAAAGGAGCCAAATATGTTGTCCACGCAGCCAAATCTGGGCCATTGTCATCTTTGAGCGATCGCACGATCCCGTTCGGCAAGTCTCGGATCAAAGTTTCCAGGTTGTCTACAATCGACGCCGGAAAGTCGTTTTCAGCGATCGCTCGCTGCGCGATCTCAGGCATTCGCTTCAAAAGCGTCATGTTCGCAAACGAACCTTCCTCCGACATCATCAGCGGTGGAGGAAGCGGTAATCGAGGCTTTAAAATCTGCTGTGACATTAGGCGATAGCGCTTTTTATCATGTGTCGAAAGTAATTCTACTTAAACAGCAATTTTATTGACTCTACAATCTGGTCACATAAAGCTCATCAAGCCAAAACCCTCAAGCTTGAGAACTCTTGCCGATTAGGATGGATTGGGAGCATCTTTTGCAAATATCCATGAGCCTAACCGAACAGATTCTATCTCAGGTACCGGGAAATCCTCTCCTCGGACTGCGTAAAGCCGATAGCCTTTGGCAAG
>NZ_JACJOQ010000473.1:0-3047 GCF_014695635.1 Coleofasciculus sp. FACHB-712
TTGTCAGCCAATCAAATTATTCTAGATAGTTATCTCGTTGGTTCAGTTCAAGGTCAGCTGGATGACCAAACTCAAATCATTGGACGAGTGGAAATTGGTGAAGGGTCAAAAGTCGTTAACAGTACCATTCGGGGTCCTGCGATTATCGGTCGAGACTGTCATATCGAAAACTGCTTTATTGGCCCCTATAGTAGCATTGGCGATTGCAGCATCCTAATCGACGCCGATCTTGAGCATAGTGTTATCTTACAGGGCGCTCAAGTGGTGGGAATTCATCAACGAATTGTAGATAGCCTGATTGGGCAACGCGCCCAGCTAACCGCTGCCCACCGCCGACCTAAAGCCCTGCGTTTTATGATTGGTGATGATTGCCACATTGAACTGACGTGATCTATTTCGTTACAGTTAACTATTTTTCAACAGATTTAGTTAATCAGCTCATTAGATCGCTTCCGGAAAATAGCGAGGTTTCCTATCAGGTTATTATTGTCAATAACTCTCCAGATGATGCTTCAATTAAGCAATTAAAAACAGATAGTATTCTGATTCTTGAAGCAAAAACTAATCTAGGATTTGGTAGAGCTTGTAACTTAGGTTTAAATTGGGTTTACAAGCAAGATAATGAAGCAATCGCCTGGATTATCAACCCAGATAGTTACCTCCTAGAAAAAAATATAGAAAAAGTACCAGCCTTTTTTAAGGCTTATCCAGAACTTTCTATTGTTGGTACCCTTATCTATATACCCACTGGAGAAGTTTGGTTTGGTGGAGGACGCTTTATTCCCGGAACTGGAACAATCTTCTCGGAAAACTTGTTATTGACGCAGCCAAATTTAGCTTATGTCCCCTGCGATTGGGTTTCGGGATGTAGTCTGCTGCTCAATTTACGAAAGTTTCCTAGTTGTCCTGAGTTTGACCCGGCTTACTTTCTCTATTATGAAGATTTTGATTTTTGTAGACGCTATTCCCTAGAGGGCCATTTAATCGCTATTACCCCTCTGATTCGCGTCGGGCATCAACCATCTTCGATTACTAACAGAAACATTTTTATTAAAATCAAATATAGTACTTATAGCTATTTGCTAACTTTAGAAAAATATGTAAGTCTACCAGTAAGATCGCTACGGTTTCTCCGTCTTATTTTCCATGCGTTTATGTTACTTGTAGTAAAACCGTCGGTCGCCCTTGGTAAACTTTACGGCGTCTTCCTCTATTTAAAAAAGCGATACTAACCTTGCTGTCTCCACTCCTAGTCAATCTTTCCTTCATTTTTTCCCAACCGACTGGCATCAGCACCTATGCCATAAATCTTTTTCCGCACCTCCAGCCTCTCGAACCAACCTTACTGACAGCCCAAAATTTTCCCAACTATCGCTGCTATCCAGTTCCGTCGGATCTAACCCCCGCACAAGGGTCAAAAGGGCATTTTCGCCGTCTGCTGTGGACGCAGCGGCAGTTGCCCGAAATTTACAAAAAATTGAATTCTAGTTTAATATTTTCCCCAGTTCCTGAAGCGCCGTTGTATGCGGGTTGCCGTTCAGTGGTAATGGTTCACGATCTCATCCCGCTGCGGTTTCCTAAACGCTTTTCTCCCCTAACGCCCTACTTCCGCTACTATATTCCCCAGGTTTTAGTGCAAGCTGAGCATATTATTTGTAACTCTAGCTCCACCGCTCAGGATATTATTGATTTCTTCCACATTCCAGAATATAAAATTACGCCAATTCATTTGGCTTATGACGTCAATCATTTTCGGTTTCTAGATATTCCTAGAAGCAATTATTTCCTCTATATTGGTCGCCAAGATCCCTACAAAAATATTGCTCGTTTAATTGACGCATTCGCTACTTTACCAAGTTGCCGTGACGATGAATTATGGATAGCTGGAGCTGGGGATAAGCGTTATACGCCTGTGTTGATGGCGCAGGTGGAACAGCTAGGTATAAAGAATCAAGTAAGATTTTTAGATTACGTTTCCTACGAGGAATTGCCGACGCTAATTAATCAAGCGATCGCTCTCGTCTTCCCTAGCCTTTGGGAAGGCTTTGGACTGCCCGTTTTAGAAGCAATGGCGTGTGGCACTCCCGTGATTACTTCTAACCTCTCCTCGCTGCCAGAAGTCGCGGGTGACGCTGCCCTTTTAGTCAATCCCTACAACGTGGGGGAAATTGCCGAAGCGATGCAGGCAGTGGTGACGGATTCAGGATTGCGATCGCGTCTTCGTCAAGCTAGTCTCGCTAGAGCCAGTCAATTTAGCTGGACAAAAACTGGACAAGCAACTGCCCAAGTCCTTCAGCGATATTTATAAACACTGCGAAAATTATCAAAGTTACAGGTGGCAAATTGTCAAGTTAAGATTGGGAGCCAGCTCAAGATTCTCCTTCAAGCTTCAATTCCTCTTGCCTCCACAGGTAGATTTCTTTTTATCAAAGGTTTGTCAAGATAATTGACAATCAATGGAAGAGGCTCAACATGAACCGGCGAGCATTGTTGCTGCTAAATCGCCACGCACGCCGAGGAAAAGAGGGTTTATCAGAGGCGGTTGCCAAATTGCAGGAGTTAGGCTTTGACCTGCAAGAAGAGTCCACACAAAAGCCTCAGCAAATACCAGAAATTATCCGTAGCTACCGCGATCGCGTCGATCTCGCGATCGTCGGTGGCGGAGATGGCACCCTAAATGCCGCCGCCGAGGGTCTAATTGACACCCAACTCCCGCTGGGTATCCTGCCCTTAGGAACAGCCAACGACCTAGCACGAACCCTTTCAATTCCTGTCTCTCTCCCTGAAGCTTGCGAGGTAATCGCAACAGGTCAAGAACAGCGAATTGACTTAGGTTGGGTGAATGGAAAGCACTTCTTCAATGTTGCCAGTCTCGGATTGAGCGTGCAAATTACTCAGCAGCTAACCAAAGAAACTAAGCAACGCTGGGGAGTTTTCGCCTATGCAGTCACCGCCATCCAGGTAGTTGGGCGATCGCGTCCTTTTCTAGCAAAAATTCGTCTCAATGGCGAATCTATTCAGGTGAGAACCGTTCAGATTGCCGTAGG
>NZ_JACJOQ010000474.1:0-20794 GCF_014695635.1 Coleofasciculus sp. FACHB-712
CTAGATCCCACAGATAAAGTCGGACTAATCGGCACCAACGGCTCTGGAAAATCAACGCTGTTGAAGATGATAGCCGGTCTAGAACCGATTGATGGCGGTCAACTTTTAGTCAATTCTGGAGTGCGAATTGTTTACTTACCCCAGCAACCCGACTTAGATGAAAATCTCACGGTTCTAGAGCAAGTCTTTGCTGATAGCGGAGAGCAAATGTCTCTCGTCCGCGAATATGAGGAACTGTCAGACAAACTGGCTCACAATCGAGAAGATAGCCAGCTCATGTCCCGCTTTTCTACCGTCATGCAGCAGATGGATGCCACGGGTGCTTGGGAACTGGAGACAAATGCCAAAATCATCCTCACCAAGCTTGGAATTGAAGATTTTAACGCTAAAATTGCGAGTCTATCCGGCGGCTATCGCAAGCGAATTGCTTTAGCAACCGCTTTACTTTCAGAACCCGAAGTGTTGTTGATGGATGAACCAACCAACCATCTAGATGCTCTATCTGTTGAGTGGTTACAAAGTTATTTGAACCGCTATCGAGGAGCAATTCTACTCATCACTCACGATCGCTATTTTCTCGATCGCGTCACCAACCGAATTCTTGAAATCGACCGAGGCGACCTCTACACTTACGCGGGTAACTATTCCTACTATTTAGAGAAAAAAGCCCTCGCTGAAGAGTCTGCTGTCAGCAGTCAGCGCAAACATCAGGGAGTACTTCGCCGAGAATTGGAATGGTTGAAGCGAGGACCAAAAGCCCGGAGTACCAAGCAGAAAGCTCGGATCGATCGTGTCCACGAGATGCAAGCAACTGAGTTCAAACAAACTCAGGGCAAAGTCGATATTTCCACTCTGAGCCGTCGGATTGGCAAAAAAGTTATTGATTTAACGAATATCTCTAAAGCCTACGATGGACGCACCTTAATCAAAGATTTCACCTATGAATTTAGTCCCGAAGATCGTATCGGCATCATCGGTGGCAATGGTGCAGGCAAATCAACTTTGATGGATATTATCACCGGGCGCGTTCAACCTGATTCTGGAAGCGTTGAGATTGGCTCTACCATTCACATTGGCTATTTTAACCAACACTCTGAAGAATTACTCGTTGCATTGAATGAAAATTTGCGAGTGATTGACTACATTAAAGAAGTTGGAGAATATCTCAAAATTGCCGATGGCACTCAGATTACGGCTTCCCAAATGTTGGAGCGTTTTCTATTCCCTGGCAATCAACAATATGCCCCGATTCATAAACTTTCTGGTGGGGAAAAACGTCGCCTATTTCTGTTGCGCGTTTTGATGAGTGCGCCTAATGTTCTCATCCTTGATGAACCAACCAATGACTTAGATGTTCAAACCTTAGCGGTCTTAGAAGACTATCTAGAAGATTTCCCCGGCTGTATGATTTGTGTCTCCCACGATCGCTACTTCCTCGACCGCGCCGTAGACAAAATATTTTCCTTTGAAGAGGGTGGCAATCTGCGCCAATATCCAGGCAATTACTCAGTTTACTTGGACTACAAGAAAGCCGAAGAAGAAGCAGCATTGCGCGAAGCTGCCAATGCTAAGGATAGCTCAAAGTCAGTGCAGCCCCAAGTACGTCCAGCAGAGCCACAACCCTCTAGTAACAATAACAACAAACGGCGTAGGCTTTCAACTTGGGAAAAGCGCGAGTTTGAGAAACTTGAAAGCAAGATTGCTCAATTGGAAACCGAAAAAGCTGAGGCAGAGAAAGCGCTTTATAATGCGGCTCCTGGTAAAGTCGCCCAAGTTGGGGAACTCTATCAAAAGGTGGAAACTTTAACTCAGGCTATTGATGCTGCGACTGAACGCTGGATGGAACTCGCTGAGATTGAGTCTTAACAGAATCGGGGAGAAAGATGAATGCTTTCGATTCTTCCGCTGGCTTTAATTTCTAATACAATTCGTACTTGAGCAACGTACACGCTAAAGAACCGTTATAAACAGGAATGCGACGAGATGTTTTGAGTCCTACTCTTTTTGATAACTCTTTGTTTCCGGTCAAAACAAAGGCAGTCCAACCTTTAAAGCGTTGTTTGAAAACATCACCGAGCATTTTGTAGAGTTCGCCCAATTCTCTCTCATCTCCCAGACGTTCTCCGTAGGGGGGATTACAGATGAGAACGCCGCTGTCTGCGGGTGCTTCCAATTGGGATAATTCGGTTTGCGTAAACGTTAGCTTATCTGCAATGCCGCACCGTTGGGCATTCGTGTGAGCTTGGCTTAGGATATCAGGGTCTTTGTCGCTCCCCCAAATTGGTGCTTTTAAGTCTGAGATTTCGCTGTTTTCGGCTTCCGCCCATATCTCGTCCCACAGCTGTTCGTCAAAGTCCAGCCAGCTGAAAAAGCCAAACTTTTCCCGAAATAATCCGGGGGCAATATTCAAAGCTTTTAAAGCGGCTTCTAAGGGAAGAGTTCCAGAGCCACAGAGCGGGTCTAAAAAGGGAAGATTCGCATCCCACTCTGCCATGTCGAGGATAGAAGCCGCTAGAGTCTCCTTAAGCGGAGCCAGCCCCATTGCGGGTCGATATCCCCGGCGGTGGAGACTGGTACCCGAACTGTCTAAACTTAAAATACAACGGTCTTGATGGATGTGGACATTAATCCGCACATCTGGATTTTCGGTATCAACGCTAGACCTGTGACCGGATTTGTCACGCTGTTGGTCTACGATGGCGTTTTTAACTTGTAAAGCCGTGAAGTGGGTGTGGTTAAGTTTTTGATTGCCTCCTGTACAGTCCACAGCTAGGGTGTTGTTGGGATGTAGATAGTCAAGCCAGGAGATTTTTTGCACCTCCCGGTAGAGCATCTGGGCGTCATAGCAGGCAAATTCATGGATGGGGACTAGGACTCGAAAAATTGTCCTTGCCCAGAGATTCACCCGGTATAGCAATGCTTTATCGCCAACAAAATGCACTCCAGTGAAATCAGGACGGACTTCCTTTGCCCCTAAACGTTCCAGTTCAGCAGCAGCAATAGGTTCTAGACCACGGGCAACTGTGGCAAAGTAGTGATTCATCATGAGAGCGATCGCATCTATAGCATCTGTAACAGTGGAACCATTAAATCAGTTCTGCTTGTTCAAAAATCTGTCTGGGTGTTAGTTCCAAACCTAGAAGCAGGGTATCCACAATGGGCATCGTAGCTGTGTAGACTTGACTCGATCCATCTGGGAAAAATACCCGGATATTCATCGCTTCAGGATCTACAACCCAGACTCTTAAAATACCAGCGTCAAAGTAGTCTTTCGCTTTATTTTCAAATTCTTTCAGGGTTTGGTCTGGGGAAATAATCTCAATTACCAGTTCGGGAGGCACAGGACAAGCTTCGTTCCGCTTCCAACTGGCGGGTAGGAGTTGGTAAGAAATGTAAGTCAAATCGGGTATAGGTGCCCAGTCTTGACCATGACGTTTCAACAGCACTGCCCATTCTTGAACAACTCGTCCTCGTCCTTTACACCAGGCACCAATGAGAACCCACAAAGCTGACTGTAGTACAGAATGAAAAAGCTTAGGAGACACTTTAGGCACTGCCTGACCATCTACAAACTCATAGGTTACATCTCCTTCAGGTAAAGCTAGAAATTCCTGTAATGTGAGTTTGGTTCCGGTGCCTACCATGACTATAAGTTATCCAAGTGGATGGGCTAATAAATCTATGGTACAAAAGCGCTCCCCTTGAGTTTAAATCTGGAAGTTGCCGGTTGGCTGGAGTCGGAGCAAGCCATGAATGAGATTTTAGAGAGCGATCGCCTTCATTGCTCTTCATTCACAACTTTCCTGAAAAAGCACCGAGTTGTGCGAACCTATTAGCAGTTCCATCACTCCGGTACTGGAGGAACAATGACGCCGATCGAGTTTCTGGTATTGTTGGTCATTGCTGCATTCTGCGGCGGCACTGGGCAAGCGTTAGTGGGTTACTCGGCAGGGGGCTGTCTACTCTCGATAATTGTCGGGATTATCGGTGCATACATTGGATTGTGGGTAGCCAAAGAGTTTAATCTTCCGGTGATATTTGCCCTCAATATTGGAGGGAAATCCTTCCCGATTATCTGGTCAATTATCGGCTCAGCTCTCTTGGCAGCCGCTCTCGGTTTGATCAATCGAACAAACCGGCGGCGATGACTTGGGAAATCTCAAGCTTTTCCAGAGAAAGTATTGAGCCGGATGCAAAATATAAGAAAAAGCCTCCTTTTCAGGAGGCTTAATTTGCTTGGAAATCGTTAAAGCTTTAGCTAAAGAAAGCGAAACCGGATACAGCGATGACTCCAGCGATCGCTGCGGTGGCGACAGAAGTTAGCGCGGTTCCAAAGAGCCACCAAGCAGCGGTTGCAGCGGATTTTCGGGTTTCCTCCGCTTGCTGCTTCGCTTTGTGCTTGAGGTCTTTGATGCGTCGTTTCGTTTCCTGCTGGAAGCGTTCAGCGCGGTGTATCGTACTCTCGCGCACCCCTTCAATCTGGTCGATGAGTCGGTTGGCATCCGCTTGGGAAATATCCTCACGGGAACTCAACAGCGCCACCAACGTGTCCCGATCGAATTGACTCAGGCGATCGCGCATCGCGTCAAATCCAGCTTGCGGATCGTCAAAGAGTTTCCGGAAGTCGCGCTTAATTCCCTCATAATTGAGTTCTGGACGCTCCAGGGAGTTGAAGTAATTGCGAATTTTGCCAAAAACTCCGTCAAGCACCGATTGCACTTTATGCTGGGCATTCTGCGCTTGTTCGACAAATTGATGGCGCACCGATTCGATTTGATCGACAATCCGGTTGGCTTCTTCCTCGGAAATATCCTCCCGTTGCGATAGGAGTGCAACAAAGGTAGAACGGTCGAAATGAGAGAAGCGATCGCTAATATTCTTCCACCCGGCTTGTGGATCGCTCAGCATTAATTGCAACTCTCGTTTGATGCTTTCCGGGTTGAGTTCTTCTTTGTCAGTGTTCCGCAGGTAATCTTCCAAATCAGTTTGGAAATTCCGAACCGTGTCTCTGGCACGGGTTGCCAAGCGGCGCGGGGCTTTGACAATGCTGTGAATCGCCTCTTGCACCCGATCGATTGCCCGATTGACTTGCTCCTCGCTCAAGTCTTCTCGTTGACTCAACAGCTTCACCAAGGTTTCCCGATCGACGTGAGACAGCCGTTCTCTCAGGGCCAAACTTCCCTCTTTCGGGTCATTCAGGAGTTTTGCCAAATCCTGCTGGATGCCTTGCGGATCGAGTTCTTCCAGGTTGGTGTTTCGCAGATACTCAGCAATCTGGTTCGTCAATTGGTCGTAGCGATCCTTCGCTTGACCAGCTAATTGTTGCGGTGCGTGTAGAATACTATCTCGCACCGATTCGATCTGATGGATTGTGCCATCGATCTGTTCTTCGCCCAGATCGCCGCGTCCCTTGAGCAATTGCACCAGCGTATCGCGGTCAAAGTGAGAAAGTCGCGTCCGGAGTGCGGCAAGTCCTGCCTGAGGGTCATTGAGAAGCGTTTGCAACTCTCGCTTGATGTCTTCAGGATTCAGTTCTTCTTTGTGAGTATCGCGCAGATAGGATTCTACCCTTTGCCACAGTCCTTCCGCTTCAGATTTAGCGCGGTCTTGCAATTCTTGAGCTTGAGACAAGACGCGATCGCGCGTACTTTCCAACTGACCGATTAGTTGATCGGCTTCCTCTTGACTAAAGTCTTCCCGTTGAGAGAGGAGTTGCACTAAAGTATCGCGGTCAAATTGCGAGAGGCGATCGCTTAAAGCATCAATTCCAGCATCCGGATCTTCTAGAAGTGCTTTGAAATCGCGCTCAATGCCTTCTGGGTTTAGTTCTTCCTTCCCCGTCGAGTGCAGATAATGTTCGACGCGATCGCGAAGGTCTTGCGACTGTTCTTGAGATTCCGCACCCTGGACGGTTTCAAAAACTTCCTGCCGAATACTATCCATCTGCTCGGCAATATCCGCGACTTGCTCGGAGGTGAAAGTACCCCGTGCTTCCAACACCCTCACAAAATAGTCCCGATTCAATTGCTCTATCTGCTGCCGAACTTTTCCAGGAGCTGCATCCGAATCGTAAATAACTTCTCTAAATTCCTGCTTAATCGTTTCTCGGTTCAAGTGCCAAGGTTTGGAATTTAGCAAGTAGTTTTCTACATCCGCCTTAATCGTGCTAAAAGATGGCGCAGGCACCTTATCGGCAACTTTTGTCCCAACCGTTTTAGCTTGTTCAGTTGCTTGCTCTTTCAAATGTTGCAACTGGCTGGAAATTTTTTCCACATCTAAATCGGAGAGATCCGTTCGCTTCATGACTTCTCCCAGTAACGCAGTTACACCCAACTGCATGGAGTGTTCCATCAAGCCATTGCCATGACTGCGCTCTGATTTGCCTTGTCCAACTCCAACAAGTTGAGAAAGCTTGGCAGAAAGCTCATTAGATTTCAACTCCTCTGGAGCGGCTTGTTTCAGAAAGTTGAGTAATTCAACCTGCGGATCTGTTTCCGTTGGTTTTTCTGTTCCCTGTTGTTGACCTAATACCTTCTGCCAAACAACTTCCAATTGCTCCGCAATCCGATTAACATCCTGCTTAGAGAAATCACTACGGCTACTCACTAGATCCACAAAAGTCTGGCGATTGACATTGCGTAAAACGTCATTCCCCGCAATAGATTTCACATCAACATCGCTAAGTAACTTTTCTAAGTCGCTGCGAACCTTATTGATGTCTAGCTTTGGCAGTTGCAAATCTGTAAAGTAATCCTTAATTGTTTCTCGCAAGCTATCCGCATCGAGAGACGAACTCAATTCCCGGCGAACGGCGGCGGCGGATGCTTCAGCAGTAGAAACAATCTGCCTATTTATCGCACTCCCACCAAGCGCAGTGCTGGCTGTAGCCATCACCCCTTGCATCCCTGAACCCGCAGTGTTCACGACCGAACCAACTAAGGAACCCACCGCCGTAGAACTCACCCAAAGGAGCAGCAAAAAATAAGCTGACCAAATCACGACGCCAGTGATTGCACCCAAAATGACGCTGCTAATCAGAGTCAGCTTCACCGCCAGAAAACAAGCAATGAATATGGCAATATTGACCGTCAATAATGTCCAAATTCCTACCTTAGATTCAATGCTACGAACTTTTTCGCCCCAAGTCTCTGTATCATCATCATCCGCATCTAAGGGATTCTCTGCGGATGAAATCCCAGCAGCAATTGAGAAATTGGTTAACAAAAATTGGAAAGCAAACGCCATCAATACTCCGGCAATCAAGGCAACAAAAAACTGTGGGCTTGAAAAAACAAGTGTTGCCTCTTTTATGGGGGTATTCCCGGCTTGAATCCCACTCGGAGCCACTGGAACTTTGGCAAGACAAAATTGTGTGCTGGACAAATCCAGCATCATTTTTACACTTTGAAACATGGTATTTACGCCTTCAAAGTCGAAAGACTACCTCTATGAGAGGTTGCGTTCTAAGTACACTTTTGCTTATAGTTTTGTAACGTTGTATCGTTAACGCTCTATACTCAATGTGGATAAAAAACCGTGGAGAATAACTCTCTCTAAAGTCTGAAAATTAGCTCGGTCTAAAGTTAAGAAATTAAACAAAAAGGCGAGCGCTAAAACCCACTAAACTTAAGTATTAATACTCAACATCTCAATCAACTGCTAATCCACAATCTAAAATAGAGATGACCTTAAGCTGTCAACAACTTCTTCAAAAACATACTCAAGTTTGGCACCAAGCAACGGTGCATCCTTTCCTAGTGCAGTGCAAATTAGGAACTATTCAGCCGCAGCAATTTAACACCTGGCTGGTACAAGATTATCTTTTTGTAGTAGAGTTCACGCGGATGGTGGCACAAATTTTGGCAGTTGCACCACCCGCTCATTTTGATGTCATTCTGGGTGGATTAGTCGCACTGAAAGATGAACTCAACTGGTTCAAAGCAAAAGCCTCTGAGCGACAATTGAATCTCAATACCCAAAAACAACCAACTTGCACAAAATACTGTGATTATATGCACAGTCTTTCGGCAATGCCACACCCAGTTCAAGCGACTGCACTATGGGCAATTGAGCTTGCTTACAATCAAGGTTGGCAATTACCAGGAGTCATGCCAGATCCCTATGCTGAGTTTGCCGACCGCTGGGGAAATCCAGGTTTTACGGAATATGTAAAACTCTTGGAACAGCAAGCAGATGAAGTGCTGCAAACTGCATCGGAAACCGTTCAGCATCAAGCCGAAGAAGCCTTTTTAAAGGTGGCTGAATTAGAGCAGGATTTCTGGCAGATGGCTTTTAATGCAGCACCGTAGATGAAAAGGGTAAAAATAAGCCTATAAAGGCTAATCCATGTAATCGTTTGTAATATCAAGAGCGTCCGGATTATTTGAAGCAACTGGGCGGTTTCCAGCTATATGCATTGTCTCATCAATCTGAAGATTGCTAGAGCCGATTGGACGGTGCCCATCTACGTCAACAGTTCCCTGAACTTGGAAATCATTTGAAGTAATTGGGCGCTTTCCATCAATGTCCACGGTTTCACGAACCTGAATATCGCTTGGATCAATCGGTCGGTGTCCATCTACGTCAAGGGTGTCCTCAAACTGAAGATTACTAGAGGTAATCGGTCGGTGTCCATCTACGTCAAGAGTGTCTTCAATCTGAATATTATCTGGCGCGATTGGACGCTTCCCATCTATATCAATCGTGTGAGGAACCTGTTTTGGTTCGCTAGGTGAAGGAGAGGCAATATTTTTCTCCTGATTATTTCCCTTTTTTGGATTATCTCTGTTCATATTGTGACCTCTTACTTTACGCCTATGTTATTTATAACGTAATACAAGCTATAAAGAGCTTGTATTTGCTGATAATTGATTTAATTATACAATTTGTTTTGAAAGTATTCGTGAAAAATGGCAGCGATGAATCTAAAGAAACCTTTGTACGCTACAAATTACGGCGCTGCCTATATTGGTAACTCGCTTGAATTGCTAGATTGCCTTGAATCTGACTCAATCGATCTAGTAATGACCTCTCCTCCATTTGCTTTGCTACGCGAAAAGAGTTATGGAAATGTTGAGCAAGAAGCCTATATCGATTGGCTATTTGCCTTCTGTCGAAAAGTGCATCGCGTATTATCACCGCAGGGAAGTTTTGTCATCGATCTGGGTGGTGCTTATCAAAGTAAACGTCCAGTGCGATCGCTCTACAATTACCGGATTTTAATTAAACTCTGCGATGAGCTAGATTTTCGCTTAGCTGAGGAGTTTTTTTGGCACAACCCTTCTAAGTTACCTTCGCCGATTGAATGGGTGAATAAACGTAAGATCCGCGCGAAGGATTCTGTCAATACTGTCTGGTGGCTATCAAAAACTGACTATCCTAAAGCGAATGTGAGTAACGTTTTAGTTCCTTATTCGGAACGAATGAAAAAGCTACACGAGAATCCTGAAAAATACTATAAACCCAAAGCACGCCCTTCAGGTCACGATATTGGATCGGGTTTTGCTACTAATAACGGCGGTGCTATACCTTCCAACTTGTTGCAAATCCCTAATACTGAAAGCAATTCTCGATACATTCAACTTTGCAAAGCCGTTGGAATTGCTGCACATCCGGCGCGTTTTCCTCAAAAACTGCCGATGTTTTTTATTAACTTCCTCACCGATCCAGGAGATACAGTCCTCGATATTTTTGCTGGCTCGAATACGACTGGCGCGGCGGCTGAGGCTTTGCAACGGCGTTGGATTGCTTTTGAGCAAAATCCGTCTTATTTAGCTGCTTCTGCTTTCAGATTTTTAGAGGATAACCAAAGTATTGAGGCAGCTTCAGCGCTATTTAAAAAACTGATGGCAAAGCCCGAAATAAGCAATATTTCTTAGTTTAGCGATCGCTACTTAAAATTAAAGTACTTCTGCTTCTTCAAAAACCTGTTTTGGTGTGATTTCCAATCCAGGAAATAATGAATCTATAATTGGTGTGCTATCAGTGTAGAGTTGACTTGTTTTATCTGGAGAAAAGACTCTAATACTTATGGCTTCAGGATCTACAATCCAAACTCGTAACACCCCAGTATCAAAGTAGTCCTTAGCCTTGTCTTCAAATTCTTTTATAGTTTGGTCTGGAGACATTATCTCAATTGCCAGTTCAGGAGCCACAGGACAGGCTTCGTTACGCTTCCAACTAGCGGGTAGCCGTTCATAAGAGATGTACGTTACATCAGGTACAGGTGCCCAATCCTGACCATTCCGTTTCAACAGCACCGCCCACTCTTGAACAACTCGTCCACGCCCTTTGCACCAGGCACGAATCAGAACCATCAAAGCAAACTGTACAGTTGAATGAAAGTATTTTGGAGACACTTTAGGCACTACCTGACCATCTATAAATTCATAGATTACATCCCCTTCTGGCAAAGCCAGAAAGTCTTGTAGTGTGAGCTTGGTTCCAGTGCCTACCATGACCCTAAGCTACCTAAGCAGGTGATAAATAAACTTATTATACAAAAGCTTTTGATGGCTAGGTGACGCTCGCATAGAGCGTACCACTTGTGCTATATGCTTCGAGCTAGATGCGTCAGAACAATAAATCTGTAGCAGCGTCAAAGGATTACAGTTTTAAAATTAGATAAAGTAAAGATAGAGTGTTTTTGTTCTAATATAGTTTGTTTGTGGCATATTCCTAGCCACATCAATCAATCATCCGAAGGGATTAGAAAAGGAGAAACTATGACTCGCGCGATTATGGAAACCGACAAAGGCACAATCAATTTGGAGCTGTTTGACAAAGATGCACCGAACACGGTGAAAAATTTTGTTGACTTATCTGAAAAAGGGTTTTACGACGGTCTTAATTTCCACCGAGTCATCCCTAACTTTATGATTCAGGGTGGCTGTCCACAGGGAACTGGAACGGGCGGCCCAGGTTACAAAATCAACTGTGAAATTAACCCTAATAAGCATCAGGCAGGAAGTTTATCAATGGCTCATGCGGGGCGCAATACGGGTGGAAGCCAATTCTTTATCTGTCACGCTCCTCAACCCCATTTAGACGGACAACACACAGTTTTTGGTAAAACTGAAGACATGAATGTAGTCAATGCGATTCGTCAGGGAGACAAAATTCTTTCTGTCAAGATTGAACGATAGTCTAAATGGCTTTTTAGCCGGAAGGAAGCGCTTCCTTCCGGCTTCGTTACTATCAATTGATGCTCGTTACAGTCTGAAGAGGGGTAACTTCATTCAGTTCGGGTTCAGCTACCTGAAGATGTTGCTCTAAAAGCGCCAAGTTACGGATATTTGACTTGTAGTATGCATCGAACAAGTCTCCCACCAAAGGCACCGAGCCGACTGTGGCTTCTAAGGCAATATTAAATATCATCTTTTGTAGGATTTCACGCGGTAAGCCGAAGCGGGCGGCTAAATAGATGATGTAAGCCGAAAACCCGGTGCTGATGATATCTCCGGCACCTGGAATCAGACCAATAATTGGGTCTAAACCAATACGAAAGCCGATGCCTGGGATTCGGATTGCATTATCCATCAGGCGGCTAAGTCTGCGGATGTGGTTGAGATTTTCGAGACGTTCAAGTGTGTTCATATTTCTAATTTTTGCACGAGGAATCCGCTGCATCTTATACCGTGAGAAGGAAAATTTCTTTTCTGGAATCATCCTAAAGTTAGTGGAACTGTCTGCCTAAAGTCAGAGATGTTTAATTTTAAGATTCCTTTATCTGAAGCCATGCTGAACTCCCCAACGCAAGACCTTCTTTTTATTTGCACTCAATTTCTGGCACAAAATCCCCAAAAACGTTTGCAGAGTCTCAAAGACTTGGGGATAGCGCGTTATGCTGATTTTTTAACTAAAATGCCATTAACAGAAGCAAATGTAGCTTGCGTAATGCATTTTTTTAGAGATACAAGTCGCGTGAAGTTCCCGAATCTTAGGGGAGCGGATTTATCTAACTTGAAGTTAGATGGCGTTAACTTCATCCGGGGTGATTTATCAGGGGCAAATTTGAGAGGAAGCAGTTTATTAGAAGCCGACCTTTTATTTGCCAATTTCACTGGAGCAGATTTGAGAAATGCGGATTTGAGGGGTGCAACTCTTAATGAGACAATATGGTCAGGTGCGGTGGTAGAAGATTGCAATTTTGGAAAAGGAATTGGGTTAACGGAGCAGCAGCGCAGAAACCTAAAAAGTCTCGGTGCTAGGTTTAATTAGCACCGGCGGCTCATCCGAGTTTTGGATGTTTAGCAACCGCTGTAGAGCGTTGGGTTGAACGATAGTGAAACCCAGCAGAAAGCTTAATTTAGTGCAATTTATTTTAAATCTAATTGCTAATTTTTGCCGTTTTTGATGCCTGTCTGCACTTTCCAAAGGCTGGCATAAATTCCTTGGTCTTCTAATAGTTGTTCGTGTCGTCCTTGCTCTACTAAGAAGCCTTGTTCCATCACATAGATACAATCAGCATTGCGGACGGTGGAGAGGCGATGAGCGATCGCTATCGTGGTGCGATTGACGGTAATTCGTTCTAGCGATCGCTGAATGGCGGCTTCTGTCTCATTGTCTACGGCGGAGGTGGCTTCATCCAGAATCAGAATCGGCGGATCTTTCAAAACGGCACGCGCGATCGCAATCCGCTGTCTTTGCCCACCTGACAACTTTTGTCCCCGCTCACCGACAATCGTGTCGTAGCCTTGGGGAAGTTGCATGATAAAGTCTTGAGCTTCGCCAATTTTAGCCGCTTCTATTACCTCAGCTTCAGTCGCGTCAGGACTCCCGTAGGCGATATTTTCTTTCACCGTACCGTGAAATAAGAAGACATCCTGACTGACTAAACCAATACAGGAACGCAAATCTCTTAATTTCAAATCGCGTAAATCAATCCCATCGAGTGTAATGGTTCCAGACTGAATTTCGTACAACCTCAGCAACAGTTTCACTAAGGTACTCTTGCCCGATCCAGTAGAACCGACAATGGCGATTGTTTTACCTGCGGGAATGTGTAAAGAGAGATTTTGAATGACTGGATTTCGCCCATTGTAGGCAAAAGTGACATCTTTTAATTCCATTTCACCCCGCACTGAAGCGACGGGTAAGGAAATGTGTCCCGAATGAATCGCAATCGGTGTATCCAGCAGATTCATCACCCGATTTGTAGAAGCCATTGCCCGTTGATATTGATCGAGCGTTTCTCCCAATCTCGTCAAAGGCCAGAGCAACCGCTGGGTTAGAAATACCAATACACTGTAAGTGCCCACAGACAATCTACCAGCAGCGGCGTCCATCCCGCCGATTAACAGTGTTGCCGTGAATCCGACTAAAATAATGATGCGAATCAAAGGGACAAAAGCAGACGAAAGGGCGATCGCTCTCCGGTTACTTTGTCGATAAGCCTCACTTTCGACTGCCATCCTGCTCGCTTCATAGTCTTCCGTGACAAAGCTTTTAATCGTCGTCATCCCGCTCAAATTATTCGAGAGGCGACTGTTGAGCAGACTGACTTTTTCCCGAATCTCAGCATAACGGGGGGCAAGGCGATGCTGAAAGACAATCGAACCCCACAGAATAAACGGCATCGGCAGCATCGCCATCCAAGCCACGCTGGGAGCCAAAATAAAGAAGGCACCGCCAATAATTACCACCGTTGTCGCTACTTGGAGGATTTCATTCGCTCCCCGATCTAAAAAGCGTTCCAGCTGATTGATATCGTCATTCAGGATAGACATCAAACCGCCAGTGCTGCGCTCTTCAAAATAAGCCAGTTCCAGTTCTTGGATATGGCTGTAGGCATCCAGGCGCAAGTCGTGTTCAATATCCTGGGCGAGATTGCGCCAAAGCAGGGCATAGGCGTACTCAAAGATAGATTCCAGCCCCCAGATAATGAAGCTGAGGAAGCTTAGGATCAGGAGTTGCCAAAAAACATCTTTGACGCCAAATTGAGCGATCGCTGAGTCTTGTTGCTTCACCACCACATCCACCGCTGCACCGATCAAGGCGGGTGGGGCTAAGTCAAAGATTTTATTGAGAATTGAGCAAACTGTCGCCTGCCAAATTTGGGCACGATAGTTGCGTCCATAGTCAATCAGACGCTTGAGGGGATGCGCCTTTTGGCTGCTTTGGATTTGATTGCGGGATTTTTTACGGGACAAAATGAGAGTACGCGACGATAGTTACACCAGATTTTAACCACTGTAACAATTATCCATCTGACATCCCACGACTCTCTGATAGCAGGGGCGATCGCTCATCGGTGTTATGCAACGGCGGGTGATGTGAGTGTTGCACTTGCGATCGCTTTCTTTTCAATTGGGCAAATGTGTTCCCCATTTTTCACTAATCTTGCTGCCTAATTATTTGTTGGTATCTATCACGAGATAGATTTTTAAAGCAAATTTACAGATGAGTCAAGTTACAGGCTCAACAGAAATATCCAAGGCGTTTTTCAGAACCAAGAACAAGAAATGCCTGCTGGATTTTGCTTTTCTTTGACTCGCGCTTCTAGTTTCATTCTCTATCTTGAGACATATATTGAGCTGTAAAACAATCCATAACCAATCCATCGCCGTATCTTTTTTAGTCAAGAAATCAAAAAGGGAATCCTTCCAATTCCACTGAGGTAGAAGCCGCCAATGAAAAAACTAGCGCAGATAACCGCCATATCCGTACTGGTTACAGGGTTATCATCAGCTCATGCCCAAGCTGCCACATTCACAGAGAAAAGTGATGCTGGGAAGACTCTAAATACAGCAAAAATTATCCCATCAGGGTCGCAAATACTAGAGTTTATTACTGGGACACTTTCTGATAATGATGCTGACTTATTCCAGATTTTTCTGACCGGAGGACAGACATTCTCGGCGACAACAATTAGCCTGGATACGCTGGTAGGACTCCCAGTTGATAATGTTTTAGGTACCCCGACCGAGCTGCTTGAAGATCCGCAGTTATTCTTGTTTGATGCGGCTGGTAAGGGTATTTATGGGAATGATGATATTCCTGGCTTAAATTCACAATCAGTTTTATCCTCAGGTGGGTTTTCTCCCGCTCAATCTGGTATTTACTATTTAGCGATTGCTAGCTCTGGTTACGATCCGGTAAGTGCCTCTGGGAAAATTTTCTCGGCTGGAGCGGATGGAGTTCTAGAACCGACGGGTTCGGGTGGAAACTTTTCCTTGAGCGGCTTTACAGGTACGAGCGCTACCAGTGGAAGATACGCGATCGCACTAACCGGAGTTACAACTAGTGCTGAAAGTAGCACGGCAAGCATTCCCGAACCGTCTGCAACATTAGGCATTTTAGCTTTGGGTACTTTAGGAGCAGTTTCTCAGCTAAAAAAGAATAGAAGAAAACAAAAAATCACTAGCTGAGTTCCCAGCATTTTCTGGTTGGTTATTGAAGAAAGGTGCAATCGTGCCTTTGTTGGTGGGACGCCAATAAACCAACAGGGATTTGTTTTATCACTGTATTTCTGAATAATCGCGATTTTCTCAATGCAGAGGTAAGGGAAAGAGCGAAAATCTAGTGGTAATAGAATTGCCAAAACAAGTTAGAGATTGATTTTTAACTTTCGGAAGAATCCATAACTAGCTCTGAGTCGTACTTCTTTTAAGCCTAGCGATTCAAAAGAAGATAAACATTCCCATTCCGCACCAATAAGTGACTGAATGGATACATCTTTAGGAAAAACTGAAATGAAGCAAAAAACTTGTGTTCCTGTGAAAGAAACTGCGGATCCTCTCAACAAAATTGCGACTTCCCCTAAAAAACCTTCGCGTCGCTTTGGTTTAAGAAACCCAATCGGATTGGGCGTACTTGTTTTAGGATTAGCTTTGATCGCTGGGATGACACCTCTCTATCTCAAAGCTTCTGACCATGATGATGGTGAGGTAGATACCAAGGGACGCAACCTTAATTTAACTGACCTGTTTGTATTCCGGGAAAAAGATCAGAACCCGAATGCGTCTCAAAACGATCTGGTCTTGATTATGAATACGAACCCGCGATCGCTAGCGCGTCAGCAGTATTACTTCAGTACCAGAGCGAAGTACGAGTTCAAAGTGTCGCGGGTGAATAATAATGATGCCACTCCCACGGGTAAGGAAGATGTGGTTCTGCAATTCACCTTTAGCCCACCGGATGCGAATCGCCAACAAACCATTACGATGACCGCCATCCGGGACGGTGCAATTGTTCTCCAAACCAAGAACCTCCGCACCACGCCGCTAAATCCTAACCCCAGTGCGCCGCCAATTGTTAATCAGGTATCCGGCGGTGGCGCTAACTTAGCCGTATTTGCTGGACTGCGGGAAGATCCATTCTTCTTCGACGTTGAGCAATATTTTCGGGTTCGCGCTGCTTTTCTTGGCATCGGTCCCGCAGTTTCTGGGTTCCGTCCGCCCGAACAGGCTGTTGATTTTACCAAAGGATACAACGTCAACGCGATCGCAGTCCGGGTACCGATTAAATTCTTACAAGGCTCAACCTCCGCAACGACTTTTGATGTCTGGGAAACCATTTCAGTGCCCGGAGCAAACGGCAAATTTACTCAGTTTGAGCGACTAGCTCGACCGGCGATCAACGAGGGTCTAGTCGTCACAAACGACTTCCTGAACGCCCTAAACACCGTTAGTCCTGGTTTTGAAGCTGCTGCTCTGGCGGGTCAACAACCGGCTGCGAATATCGCTGGGCCAATCGTCGGGGAAGCGAAAAAGACGCTGCTAGCTTTTGGGAATACCGAGCAACGAGCGAACGCCTTATTGGGTGCCTTTTTGCCAGACGTGATGCGAATCGACACTAGGGGACCCAGCGGATACGCCAACGCCCTGAATGCCAAAGGTAGCCCGATTCGGGGTCGCTTGATAAAAGATGATGTCATCGACATCACCTTAAGCGTCGTCACCGAGGGGAAGGTTACGAGTGATAACGTGTCCTACGACGGCGCACCGGGTAATCCAGCACAAGGACACAAGCCGTTACAACCCGCATTCCCCTATTTGGCTCTCCCCAACTAGGTCAGGAGTGATGAACTGCGTAAAGTATTGCGGATCGAAGACCTAACCCCCTAACCCCCTTCCCTAGTCTACGGTGAACTTGCAAGTCCCGTTTTGATCCCCCCAACCCCCCTTAAAAAGGGGGGCAATCAAGTCAAAGTTCCCCTTTTTTCTAGCGTAGCGGCGCGATAGCGCGGGGATTTAGGGGGATCAATCAACGTTTTGCCAATTAAAGATGTGGGTACACGGTAGCTACTAAGGGACGGGTTGGGGGAGAGGTTAACCGAGCTTAGAGACAGAAGCATGAAACGTGCTGAGTATTACAAATCCGAAAACTTGAAAGGTGGGTTGAGTGGGCGTCTTGTGCTGAAGCGTTGGTGGATACCGTTCTTAGTGGCGCTACCGATTGCCGGAGTTTTGGGAGGCTGGCGTTTGTGGAATCCCAGTGCTGAACTCGACGCTCCTTATCGCTATCCCTTTTCCCAGTCACCCTCAGACAATATCACCGCTGCTTTGGGACGGGAAATCGCTTTCTATCAGGAACGGATTCGGCGAAATCCAGGGGATGGGCTGGATCGAACCTCCTTAGCCAAAGCCTATTTGAAGATGGCGCGGGCGACGGGGGATGCTAATTGGTATCTTATGGCGGAGCAGTCGGCAAAGCGATCGCTCGCTAATTTATCCTTTGATAATCAAGGTGCTATTTTGGTGCTGGCTCGGATTGCGGAAGCGAAACATGACTTCACAGAAGCGATTCGCTTGGCAAAACAGGTACTGCAAACCGAGTCTGGAAATGAAGATGCACTCTCGCTGCTGGTTACATCAAACTTGGCAATGGGCAAGGTGGATGAAGCCAACCGTGTCGCGAATGCTTTAGTAGATAAAATTCCCACGTTAGGCTCCTTGACACTTAGGGCTTTGGTAAAAGTTGCACAAGGTCAAGATGCAGCAGCTATTCAAGATTTCCAGCAAGCTCTAGCTGCTGAAGAACCGGGCGAGACAGGTAGTTCTGCTTGGACGCGGACGTTGCTGGGTCGGTTTTACTTCCAGCGAGGCAACCATCAACTTGCCAAAGAACTTTACCAGGAAGTTTTACGCATCCTGCCGCGATATCCCTTGGCTTTAGTCAATCTGGCAGAATTAGAGACTCGACTCGGACAGTATCGAGCAGCGGAGCGTCATTACTCCCAGGTCTTCGTTTCCCCAACCTACCAGAATGTATTCGATCACGTTGCCTTGCAGGGCATGGCACGGGTGAAGCATTTGCAGGGCGACGAGTCAGGCGCTCAGGAGTTATGGGGCAAAGCCGAAGCGTTAATCCGCCAGCATCAAAATATCACTTCTTTTGGGCACCGGCGCGAACTGGCACGCCTGTTACTGGAACGGGGGCGTTCCGAGGACTTGCCCGAAGCGCTTTCCCTAATGCAGGCAGAAGTCGCTATCCGCCGCGATGCCGAGACACTGGATACTCTAGCTTGGGCGCTTTGCCGTTCGGAACGCTGGCGGGAAGCTCAACAGGTCGTTGCCGAAGCGCTAGGGCGAGGCACTCGTGACGCGGCAATTTTCGCTCGCGCAGGCACGATTGAGCAGGCATTAGGGAATAATTCCCAAGCGATCGCTTATTTCCAAAAAGCTGAAGAAATCGACCCGACTTTTGACGAACAGACACAGCGAGCGCTGGAACTCAACTCAAATTCTGCAACCGAGGTGAATCAATGAACGCAAAGTGGCGTCGATACGGCACGCTGAGCCTGCTGTCGTTTTTGGGAGCTATATTACTTTGGTTCGCTACTGCTACCCCCAGTTACTCTCACTGGGCCGATTTGTCAGTAGCTGAGATTATGGTGGGTGAGACTGAAACTCAAATGACACTCACCTTTCCCACAGGGTTGATGGCATTTGCAGATGACAACCAGGATAGTCAGCTGTCACCCGATGAAGTCCGCACTCATCAAACTCAGTTGCAGACATTCTTAAGCGATCGCATCCGCCTCAGCGATAACCAGAAGCAAAAAGCTACCCTAACCATTAACGCATCAGAGACCAGCGCCCTACCGCCAAACTTGAAAGTTACCACGGGCACCCACAGCAGCTTACAGCTCACCTACAACTGGTCTCAGCCGGTTCAAGGACTCCAGATCCACTACAATCTATTTCTGCCTGGAGTGCCAACCGCCACTTGCCTTGCAACGATTCTGCATTCCGGACAGGTGCAAAACTTTATCTTCAGCCCCAAAAACCAGACATTTTCATTAATGCCGCCTGGGTTGGCGTGGCTTAACGGGGGAAGCTTGCTGATTGCGATGGCTGGCTCGTTTGCGTGGGGTGCCATGCACGCCCTCTCTCCCGGTCACGGCAAGACGATTGTGGGAGCGTACTTGGTGGGTTCCCATGCTACCCCCAAACACGCCCTATTTTTAGGGTTAGCGACGACAATCGCCCATACTACCGGCGTGTTTGCCTTGGGAGCGATCGCGCTGTTCGCCTCACAGTACATCCTGCCCGATCAGTTATATCCCTGGCTCAGTGTCCTCTCCGGTTTGATGGTGGTGGCGATCGGTCTCAACTTGTTCATCAACCGCCTGCGGAGTCATAAAAGCGGCAAATCAGCGACGGCACATCAGCATCTTAGCTTTTCAGCTTCCCAGAGCCATTCCCACCGTCATCACAGCCACGAACCTCATCACCACGATCATCACCACGACGATTCTCATCACCACGAACCTCATCACCACCATCACCCTCACGAACCTCATCACCACGGCGAACATTCTCACCACAACCACTCGCACTTACCCCCAGGTGCGGATGGATCGCCCGTTACCTGGCGTAACCTGCTTGCCCTAGGTATTTCAGGCGGTTTGGTGCCGTGTCCTTCAGCCTTGGTTTTGCTGCTAAGCGCGATCGCTCTGGGACGGATCGGCTTTGGACTGATGCTGGTGTTGACATTTAGTTTAGGACTCGCAGGCGTGCTAACGGGGTTGGGATTGCTACTCGTTTACAGCAAGCGCTTCTTCGATCGGCTACCGATTCAGATGCGGATCGTAAGGATTTTGCCTGCGGTGAGTGCATTAGTGATTGCCCTCCTGGGTGTAGGCATCACCACCCAAGCCTTGATGCAAACCGGATTAGTTCGGCTATAAAGCGATGCAATAGGAGCGATCGCTCCTATTGCATCGCTTGCCGAACCCGTTCTCTAAAAAATTGACATTTATCCCGCTAAGTAGGTATGGCAATCTAAATTGAATTATGAAATATTGGCAACAGTAATGAGTGATTTCCAATTTGCGATTGACCAAAGTTTTTTAGCCGTTTTTAATCTAATATTTCACCCATCAACTCAACCATTAAAACTTAAGAAAACCCAATGTTTAGATACTTTCGTTTAACAGCTACCGTATCTACTGCTCTCATTTCATTATTTCCGGGTATAGCTTTGAGCCTTCCTTTACAGCCAGATTCTCCATATCCAGTCGTGCCAGCTTCAAATATAGATATTCCAGTTTGCTATCTACAAACTGAAGATGGTAGAACTGTGGATCTCGGTCAATTATGCATTCAAGCCCCTGAAAATTCTCAGGCTCCTGTAAGTAGTAATTTTGGAGCTGGAAATTGCTACTTTGTTGACTCGGCTGGACAACCCTGTAGAGCTTCTTCAGCCAGTAACCCTCAGCAGTAACCGTCAAGAACTTGAATTGTTGAGTAATACCAATTCACTGTTTTGATGCCACATTTACGATTCCCCCAATCCGATTAAAAAGGGGTAATATAGCAGTTCTAAATGATTCTTAAAGGCGAGACCC
>NZ_JACJOQ010000475.1:0-10498 GCF_014695635.1 Coleofasciculus sp. FACHB-712
CGCCCGTCTGAAGGCGCTCGGATTGAGGACTTTCAACTGTTGGTAGAGCATGAGCAGATTCAGTAACGCTTACCTACTTTTGGCTCATTTTCTTGATTCATGCAAGAGGTCTAATATCACCCCCATCCATAATCCAGATGCCAGTGTGGATGCAATCCTCAGCACTGTCAGAGATATTACCAGTCAAAAGTGGGCAGCCGCCGCCCTAAAAGAAGCCAACGAAGAACTAGAAAAGAGAGTAGAAGAGCGTACAGCAGAATTACAACAGGTCAACGAGCAACTCCGGGACGAAATTAGCCAAAGCCTGCGACACGCTGCGCTAAGCCAGCGTGCAGAAGCAGCACGGCGCGAGAGCGAAGAAAGATTTCGTCGAGTTTTTGATGATGCTCCTATCGGTATCACCTTAGTCAGAAAACCTGACTATCGGTTTTTCATGGTAAATCGAGCCTTTTGTGAAATTTTGGGTTACACGGAGTCAGAACTGACAACCCTTGACCTTTTTGATATTAACCATCCTGAAGATTTGGAAATAGAAACGCCTTATCTCAAGCAAATCATTCAGGGAGACATAGACAGCTATCAGCTTGAGAAACGTTATATCAAGAAAAACCAAGAAATTTGCTGGGTGAAGTTAACGGTAACGGTAATCCGAAATGAAATTGGAGAAATCCTCTATGAATTAGGCATGGTTGAAGACATCACCGAGCGGAAACGAGCCGATGCTGAAATACGGAATGCGATGGAAAAAGAACGGGAACTCTGCGAACTGCGTTCTCGCTTTGTTACCACCGTATCCCACGAATTTCGCACCCCGTTGAGCATCATCATTCTATCTGCCAGATTACTAGAACGTTTCCCACATCAAGCAAGTGAAGAAAAAAAACGCGAGTATTTTGCTCGCATTCAAGCAGCTGCCAAAAATATGACCCATCTATTAGATGATGTGTTGTTTATTGGTAAAGCCGAAGCCAAGAAGCTTGCCTTTAATCCAGCACCTTTAGATTTAGAAAAATTCTGCCGCGCCCTGGTGGAAGATATCCAAGTGACAATTAGCAAGCAACACGCGATCGCTTTCGCTTGTCAAGGTCAAAGTACCCATTTTTGTATGGATGAAAAGTTGCTTCGGCAAATTTTTACTAATTTGCTTTCAAATGCCATCAAGTATTCTCCGAAAGGCGGCAATATTCAGTTTGACTTAGTTTGCGACCAAGGAACAGCAGTTTTCTACATCCGAGACCGAGGAATCGGCATTCCTCCCGAAGCCAGAACGCGGTTATTTGAATCTTTTCATCGCGCTGATAATGTGGGGACGATTCCGGGTACTGGATTAGGACTTTCTATCGTTAAAAATTGTGTGGATTTACACGGTGGAAAAATTTCAGTAAACAGTGAAATTGGAGTGGGAACGACCTTTGCTGTTACCCTTTATTCAAGTAATTGTGGGTCTAAAGTAGAGGCAATTAATTCTCTCGTTCAAGCTTCATAAAATCTATAAATTATTTTTATCAAAATAATTTATAAAATCAAGGCATTCATTTAAATTTGAGCTTAGATATTTCCTCCCTTTTCTAGGAACTGCTTCAAAATCTCGCTGGGTTTGCGATCCCATGTATCGATGTGATTGTAAATTAACCCATCTTTATTAAGTTTATACGTAGAGTAGCCATTAAAAAATAGGCGAGGTTTCCACGGAAGGCGCAAAACACCGCGTACAGTCCAATTCGCCCTAATCGTCTCTTCGTCTATCTGCGCTACATCATGAAGATCGAAAAATATTTCTGTAAAAAATAGCTGCGCGTGAAATCGCAGCGTCCAAAAGATAATCCGATAGTTGAATTTCCATTTAAATTTATTCACTGGATCTTCAAAATAGATATCCTGTGTATAAATGTCGTAGAAAATATCTCTTTGAAAAAGCATGGGTAGATCATTTTTAAGCGTTTCCACCACTTGTTCTACTTGTAATTGATATTCCACCCGCATTCTCTCCTCAACCAGCGGCACAGTGATGATTTTAGCGGTTTTTTAACTTCTTTTTTTGCAGAAAACCGGATTCTAGACCAGCTGCGATTTTACATTGATTTTCAGCGATTGCTTCTTGTCTATGGATGCGATCGCTTACAAAGTAATAAAAGATCCGAAATTCTACAGTAGACGGTATCTCCAGCTAATGCTGTGTCAGGGCGTTAGCGACAAAGATTTCTAGTCAAAAGTCTTCTGCCTAAAAATAAACTGATAGTTGCTGTCTAGATGACCTGCTAGCTATCCGTAATTTCTCTGAAATCTGTCGATTAACACATAAATAGTCAAAGTCGATTGTTTGCACAAATTGTAAGCAAATTGTTACCTTATTCATGAAAATCAACAAATATATGAAATATTCCAAGATAAGATACAAATTGAATATTAAATGTAAAAACTATTACAGCCATAAATCTTGATGCTAAAATTTGTGCAAAATTTTTTGTCAAAAGATTTTATTCCCCACGGGCATTGTTACCTGTGGAAGCCTGGATTAGTGTGGCTGCACATTACATCTGATATTTTGATCGCAGTCGCTTATTATTCGATTCCAATCATGCTGGTATATTTTGTCTCCAAAAGGCGAGATATGCCCTTTTATGGGATATTCCTGTTGTTTGGAACATTCATTGTTGCGTGCGGTACGACGCATCTAGCAGAGGTGGCGACGCTGTGGCATCCGTATTATTGGTTATCAGGATTCTTGAAAGCCTTTACGGCTGGGGTTTCTGTGTATACGGCGTTGATGCTAATGCCCTTAATTCCTCAAGCACTTGCATTTCCTAGTCCAGCGCTATTGGAAACTGCCAACAACACACTAGAAAAGGAAATTGCCGAGCGCCAAGCCACTGAAGAAGAACTACGAAAACTCACATTAGAGTTAGAAAGACGAGTTGAAGAAAGGACTGCGGCGCTACAATCTGCCAACATCTTGTTACAACAGGAAATTGTCGAACGCCAGCAGACAGAAGCGGCGTTACGGGAAAGCGAAGCGCAATATCGTCGCATTGTCGAAACCACGACTGAGGGAATCTGGGTTCTCGACACCGCAGGCAATACATCTTTTGCGAACAATCAGATGGCCCAAATGCTAGGCTATACCATCCCTGAGATGCTAGGTCAGACTTTATTTGCATTCATGGATGAAGAAGGTCAGGCGATCGCGATCGCTCAGATGGAACGTCGCCGCCAAGGAATTAAAGAACAACATGACTTTAAATTCACCCGTAAAGATGGCTGTAACTTGTGGGCGATTGTTGCTACAAATCCCATCTTCGATCAAACAGGACAATACATCGGTGTCTTAGGAATGATTACCGACATTACCGAACGTAAAGCCGCCGAGGAAGCCTTACGGCAATCGGAAGCGCAATTGAGACAACAAACAAACCAGCTAGAACAAGCTTTTCGAGAACTTCAACAAACCCAAGCGAAGCTCGTTCAAAGCGAAAAAATGTCCAGTTTGGGGCAGTTAGTCGCCGGAGTTGCTCACGAAATTAATAACCCAGTCAACTTCATCTACGGCAATATCACCCACATCAGCGACTATACTCAGGAACTGCTCAACCTGCTGTCCCTCTACGAGAAACACTATCCTCATCCGGTTCCTGAAATTCAAGCCTATGTAGAGATGAGCGACTTCCAATTTATGAAGAACGATCTCCCAAAGCTGCTGGCGTCGATCAAGGTGGGGGCAGAACGCATCCGCCAAATTGTCTTGTCGCTGCGTAACTTTTCCCGACTGGATGAAGCGGAAATGAAAGTCGTTGATATTCATGAGGGAATTGAAAACACTTTGCTGATTTTGCAGCATCGCTTGAAACAAGTCGGAGGCACTTTAGGCATTCAACTGGTCAAAGAGTATGGCAAGTTGCCGCTAGTCGAGTGCTACCCAGGTCAGCTCAACCAAGTGTTTATGAATATTCTCAGTAATGCAATTGATGCCCTCGAAGAGGCAATCGGGAATGGGTCATGGGTTGTGAATCATGGGGAAGAAAGTACCCATGAACAATTACCTACGATTCGGATTCACACTCAAATGCTAAACACCAATCAGGTAGCAATCTACATCGCTGATGACGGCCCTGGTATGAGTCAAGAGGTGCAGCAACGAGTGTTCGATCCGTTCTTTACCACAAAAAGCATCGGCAAAGGCACGGGGTTGGGGTTATCCATTAGTTATCAGATTGTGGAAAAACACGGTGGTCAATTAAAATGTATTTCCGCAGCGGGACAAGGGGCAGAATTTACCATCGAAATTCCCATTCACCAGACCAGTCGGCAGCCTGCTTTAGTGAAGCCATCTGCCTTGTTTTTAGAGCCGTATAAATCTTGATAAAATTTATAAAAAATTAGGCAACTCTTTGCTAAAGACAATAAAATCCCCGTATTTTCACGGTTGCTGAATTTTGCAGTTGCTCCAGCTAGAATACAAAAAATTAAATAAGCAGCATTTTTGCTACCGAGCCAAGTTGTAAATAGATTAATTAAATAATCTTTGTGATCCTGTATACAGACTAACTTTCTACATCTAAAAATTAATAAAATTAAAAACTTATTAAGGGAATTTGTGACAGAAAAACAAAATTTTTGTGACTTAGATCCCTCAAGAACCTATGTAAATTAAGGTAAAAGTAAAAATTACGAATATAAATATAGCTAACCCATCTGCGGAAAAACAGAATATGGTAAACCTGAGCCGGATAGGTATATTTGAAGCTATATCCCAAAAAATAACCAAAGCTAGTGCCAACAAAAATGTCGCCAGCATCGAATCTGGAGAAATATCCTGGGTGAAAGCGCCTATGCCTAGCCATGAAGCAGCAAGGCTGAAAGCCCTCAGGCAGTATGAGATTCTTGATACCGATCCCGAACAGGCTTTCGACGATCTAGCTCGTGTGGCTGCACATATTTGCGGAACACCGATTGCGCTGATCAGCCTCGTCGATGCGAATCGGCAGTGGTTCAAGTCAAAAGTCGGTGTGGAAGTATCAGAAACACCGCGAGATATCGCCTTTTGCTCCCATGCTATTCTGCAACCCGATTTGTTTATCGTCTCAGATGCACTAACCGACCAACGGTTTGCCACGAACCCTTTGGTAACGACTGACCCCAATATTCGCTTTTATGCAGGTGCGCCTTTAATCACACCCGCCGGTTATGCGCTGGGAACGCTGTGCGCGATCGACTTTGTGCCGCGTCAACTCAAGCCTGAGCAGCAAGAAGCCCTCTTATCACTGAGTCGTCAGGTCGTAGCGCAACTGGAACTAAGACGTAATTTAGTAAATATGCGACAAGCGATCGCTGAGCGCTTGCAAGCAGAAAGTCTCTTAGCTAGTCAGAAGCGTGTACTGGAAATGATTGCTAGAGGAGACTCTCTCAATAGCGTCCTGAACGTCTTATGCCGCAATATTGAGAAACATTCCAGTAAAATGCGATGTTCCGTTCTACTTCTGGATGAAAATGGGCGCAATCTCCGCCACGCCGCAGCACCTAGTCTTCCAGAAAGCTATAATCGTGCCCTTGACGGAATCGCCATTGGATCGCGTGTTGTTTCTTGCGGGACAGCTGCCTATTGGAAAGAGCCTGTAATTGTCTCAGATATTGCCATCGATCCGTTGTGGCAAGATTACCGCGAGTTAGCGTTGAGCAACGAACTGCGAGCTTGTTGGTCTACACCAATTCTTAATTCGGATGGCAAGGTGTTGGGTACTTTTGCCATGTACGACTCCCAGCCTTGCACCCCTAATTCTTATGATTTACAACTGATTGAAATAGCAACAAACTTAGCAGGAATTGCCATTGAGCGCCAGCGGACAGAAACCGCACTCCAGAAAGCGCACGAAAAGCTAGAAAATCGGGTTTGGGAACGAACCCAAGAGCTAGAAAAAGCGAATCAGACATTACAAGCCGAAATTGAAGAGCGCCAGCGAGCAGAAGCGGCGCGGCGGGCATCAGAAGAGAGATTCTTTAAAGCCTTCCGTTCCACTCCTGACGCAATCACTATCAGTACGGTGGCAGAGGGACGCCTTATTGAAGTCAACGATAGCTTGCTAAACATTACTGGTTATACCCGCGAAGAAATCATCGGTCGCACCACAGTTGAGCTGAAGATTTGGGCAAATCAGGAGCAGCGCGATCGCATGAAGCAGATATTGCTGGAGGAAGGGTCTGTTCGCAACATAGAATTTACCTTCCTTACAAAATCAGGTGAGGCGCGTGTGGCATTACTATCAGCAGAGATTATTGACTTTGACGATCAGCAATGTCTCCTCGCTGTGAGCCGAGATATTACCAGCCGCAAGCAAGCGGAAGAAGCACTTAGAGTACAACAAGAGTTTCTTCGCAATGTGATTGACTCCACCCCAAATTTAATTTTTGTCAAAGACTGGGACGGAAAATTTACTCTGGTTAACAAAGCATTAGCAAGTATTTATGGAACAACCGTTGAAAATTTGCTTGGCAAAACCGATGCAGATTTCAATCCGAATTTTGAGGAAGTAGAACGGTTTCTCTCTGATGACAGAGAAGTGATAACAGGAGAAACGGAAAAAATCATTTCTGAGGAGACCCTCACCGACTCTACAGGCAACGTGCGTTGGTTTCAAACCACTAAGAAGTCTCTAGTCTCGCCAGATGGAAAAGCCCGACAAGTGCTGGGTGTTGCTACAGATATTAGCGATCGCAAACTGGTAGAGGATCTATTAATCCACGATGCCTTTCACGATAAGCTGACAGGTTTAGCCAACCGCGCTCTATTCATGGAGCGGCTCGGACATTTGGTTGAGCTGACAAAACGGCGTCAAGATTACTTGTTTGCTGTACTGTTTCTGGATCTCGATCGCTTTAAGGTGATTAATGACAGCCTTGGACATACAATCGGCGATCAACTACTTGTCGAAATCGCTTACAGGCTCCAGAGGTGTCTGCGTCCTGGAGATATGGTTGCCCGTCTTGGGGGAGATGAGTTCACGATTCTTCTAGAAGATATTCAAGATGTGAGTGACGCCACCCGCGTTGCGAACCAAATTCAAAATGAACTCGCTTTACCTTTTAACCTAAACGGGCAGGAAGTCTTTACCAGTGCCAGTATTGGCATTGCCTTTAACACTACAGATTCTCACCAGCCGCAAGACCTCCTACGCGATGCCGACATTGCCATGTATCGTGCTAAGGCATTGGGTAGAGCGCGTCATGAGGTCTTCGACATGACGATGCACACTCGCGCTGTGGAACTTTTGCAGTTAGTAACTGACTTGAGGCAGGCTGTTAATCGCCAAGAGTTTCTACTTCACTACCAGCCCATTGTTTCGCTCTCCACAGGTCAAATTACTGGATTTGAAGCTCTAGCGCGCTGGCAGCATCCAGAACGCGGTTTGATTTCTCCAGCTGAGTTTATTCCAGTAGCAGAAGAAACAGGACTAATCGTTCCTATCGGTTGGTGGGTATTACAGGAAGCGTGCCGTCAGATGTATGTATGGCAAAAACAACTTGTTAATGATTCATCATCCGGTGTTCCTGGCAACAAACCATTAACCATCAACCATCAACCATTAACTATTAGCGTAAATCTATCGAGCAAACAGTTTACGCAACCTCATCTCGCTCAAGCAATCCATCAGATTTTAGAAGAAACAGGTTTAGATCCTGGCTGTTTGCGGTTAGAAATCACTGAAAGCGCCGTGATGGAAAATGCTGAATCTGCGATCGCGACCCTCTTACAATTGAAAAAACTAGGCGTCCAACTCTATATTGATGACTTCGGCACGGGTTATTCATCTTTAAGTTATCTGCACCGATTTCCGATTGATACGTTGAAAATTGACCGCTCTTTCGTCGGTAGAATGAGCAGTGATAGCGAGAATTGGGAGATTGTCCGTACCATTATCACACTGGCTCACAACTTGGGTTTGGATGTGGTGGCAGAAGGAGTAGAAACAGCAGAGCAACTTGCCCAACTCAGAACCCTGCAATGCGAGTATGGACAAGGTTACTTTTTCTCCCGACCTCTGGATGTTGCATCTGTCGAGACATTCATGGCGGCAGAGCATCAGTGGTGAGGAAAATCGGCTGTTTTGTTCTGATAATGCGAATTTTCCTAACACCCTACAGAGACAGTAACCGGAGCATCCCCTAAATTGCGTTCTGGGTCTTGGCGTATGCGTTCTCTTTGCTGCTCGTTTTCCTCACAAATTTAATAATTCCTTGGGTTCAAATTAGAAAAAATAAATACAATAAGTATAAATACATATTCAACCGAAAAAGGTTGGAGTTAGCCATGAACAATGTGCAGTACGCTTTTGTACTTCGACGACTGGCTACTATTTTGGCTGTAGCAATTTTGTCTTTGAGCCTGACAGCAGCCGTCACCGGAATTCTTCTATCTTTCTATTACGAACCGACCGCAGGTGGAGCCTATAATTCCTTGAGGGAAATCAAATCAGAGATTCCCAACGGTTGGCTAATTCAGCGTCTCCATGAGATTGCTGGAAATGGATTAATTGGGGCTTCTCTGATAGCGATTGTTGTGATGTTTCTCGGTGAAAAATTTCGCCGAAGCTGGCTGACCGCTTGGATTAGCGGAATTTTATTAACTTTGGTAGCGATCGCGCTTGGTTGGACTGCCATGCTTCTCGATTGGACACAGCTGGGATACTGGCGTTTCACCATCGAATTAGGCACAGTAGAAGCCGTCCCTGGAATTGGTTCCCTACTCCGAGAAATCCTCACGGGGGGTGGAGCCATCAATACGGTAACAGTTGCCCATTTGTACACGTTGCATAGCTACATTCTTTCAATTGGGGCGCTGATTCTGGCAGTGATTCATCTCGGAGGACTATTGCTACAAGAAAAAGAAGAGAAGCAGACGCTGATAGAATCAGAAGCAAAATTAAGCTGACATACATCTAAATCACCCAAAAAAACTCAAACGTCTATGTCCGTCCCTCACCAACTGGCGGTTGGCAGCAATAGACAAGCCATTGTCATCGGTGGCAGTATGGCTGGGCTACTGGCAGCGCGAGTGCTTGCCGAACGCTTTGATCAAGTGACGATTATTGAACGCGATCGCATCCCAGACAAACCGGAGACGCGCCGAGGCGTACTCCAAGCCCACCAAGCTCACGTTCTGCTGTTGCGGGGGCAGCAGATTTTAGAGCAACTGTTTCCTGGGTTGGGTACTGAATTAGCGGCTGCTGGCGCTACTGCTTTGGACTGGACGTTAGACTGTCCCATGCTAGATTTTGGCGGCTGGGCACCCCGCTTTTCCTCCGGACTGGTGACTCGTGCCTGTAGTCGAAACCTGCTGGAGTGGATGATTCGCCGCCGACTGGCTGCTTACAGCAATGTACGCATTCTGGAAGAAAGCCAAGCAACCGAGTTGTTGTCCGACACCAGCAAAACTAAGGTAACGGGCGTACAGGTGCAATTTCACAACCACGGGCAAAACACTAGCGCCGCAGATGTAGAGACGCGGAATTTTGCGTCTCTAGCAGCCGATCTGGTCGTGGATGCAACTGGACGAAATTCCAAAACCCCTGAGTGGATAAAGGCATTAGGTTACACACCGCCTCAAGAGACAGTCATTAACTCATTTTTAGGCTACGCCAGCCGTTGGTATCAACGTCCAGCGGATTTCCAAAACGATTGGAAATCAATCCTGGTGTCGTCTAAACCAGGGGAAAACTCTCGCGGTGGGCTGCTTTATCCCTGTGAGGGTGACGCTTTTGTTCTCACCCTGGCTGGCGTGGGTCGAGACTATCCACCCAGCGACGAAGCTGGTTTTTTGGAATTTGCCCGCAGCTTGCGATCGTCCATTCTCTACGAAGTGGTCAAACAAGCCCAACCGATTTCACCCATCTACTGTCATCGCGGCACAGAAAACCGCCTGCGTCACTACGAACAATCCAGCTTGCCAGAAAACTTTGTCGTCTTAGGTGATGCCGTCTGTTCCTTCAATCCTATCTACGGTCAAGGTATGACCGCGGCGGCGATAGCTGCATTAACCCTGGAGGAGTGCTTGAAAGTGCAATTTCAGCGTCACTCTCAGGACGATTTAACGGGTTTAACGCGGCGCTTTCAAAAGCAACTAGCTCAAGTGAATCATATCCCTTGGCTGATGGCGACCGGCGAGGATTTCCGCTGGCCTACGACCGAGGGCGGTCAACCCGATCTGAAGACCCGATTGATGCAACGGTATCTGGATCGTGTGAGGTTAATCACGATTGAGAGTCCCGTAGCGTTCCAAGTTTTCATAGAAGTGCTACACCTGCTGAAACCACCCACGGCGTTGTTTCAGCCTCGTATCTTAGTGCAAGTGCTAAGGCAGGTAATCAATCGGCGTCCGCAAGATCAACCGAATGCTGATGAACTATCTCTTCCGAAGCTGCCGTCTTCTGCTGTTGATTCGTTAACCTGAATAGTGTCCGCATCGGCGATGAATTGCCGCCATGACTACAACAGCAAAGGAGGTATCTAT
>NZ_JACJOQ010000476.1:0-9451 GCF_014695635.1 Coleofasciculus sp. FACHB-712
TTGATTTAGGTACAACCGATTCGCGTCCCCAATTTTCATAAAGGCTGGGCAGTTGCTCAACAAACTTTTGGTAATCCATCGCTAACACCTTGTATGCTTACTTTTAGTTTATCTAAAGAAAAAATTAGGCACAAAGCTTTGGTTCGTTAAAATCTTGAGGAAGATGATAAACAGGGCAAAAGTTAGTGCTAGAAAGGGGAGGGAGTGCCAATCGTGCATACTTGACCTCGTAGCGCGTATTGCATCGACTGCTGGAATCACAGCGCTAACTTAGAAGCTCGTGAATAGATTTCAACAAATCTTCTGCGGTGTAGGGCTTCGACAAAAATCTTTTAACTACGCCACCTGCGATCGCTGGGAGCTTATGGTTGGAAACCAGTCCGCTCACAGCAACAACTTTGACCTGCGGGTTCATTTTTTGTAGGGCGCGGATGGTGGTTGGACCATCCATCGTAGGCATCATCATATCAATTAACACGACATTGATTTCCGCGCGATGCTGGGCATAGAGTGCGATCGCTTCAATCCCATCGTTGGCAGTGAGTACCCGATAGTCATAGGCTTCTAGGGATGTTTTAGTCACTTCTCGAATGGCTGGTTCATCATCAACCACAAGAATCCATTCTCCGTGACCTCTGGGCAGTTCATAACGCTCCGTAGCTTCTGGATCTGTTGTAGTTGTGTTAGTTGCTGGAAAATAAACTTTAAATTGGGTTCCTCTTCCTACTTCGCTATAGACATTGATAAAACCGTCATGACCTTTAATGATTGCCAACACAGTGGACAGACCTAGCCCTGTGCCTTTACCGAGTTCTTTTGTTGTGAAAAATGGTTCAAAAATTCTTTCTAAACTTTCTGGAGGAATACCACTTCCAGTATCCGAGATAGTAATAACGATATAAGGCCCCATTTTGGCCTCAATATTCATCCGGGCATAGTTTTCATCGATGATAAGATTTTCGGCAGAGATACTCAAGACTCCACCATCTGGCATCGCATCACGGGCATTCACGCAGAGATTCATCAACACCTGATGTACTTGAGTGGCATCTCCAGAGACAGGCCAAAGTTCCATCATTCGTACATCTGTATAGATTTCGATTGATTTAGGAAAGGTCTCTTTGGCAATTTTTTGAATTTCCCCAATTAAGTGCCCTACTTGAAGGGTCATTCGCTCCCCTTCAACTCCTCGCGCAAATGACAAGACTTGCTTAATTAGCTCGGCACCCCGTTTAGTATTTGTTTCTAGTAAATCCAAAAGCCGCTGACTGCGCGAATCGGGAATTACCATTTGTAAGATTTGAATGGCGGCAAGAATTGGCGTCAGTACATTGTTTAGATCGTGGGCAATACCGCCAGCCAGAGTACCGATACTCTCCATCCGTTGGGCGCGGCGGAACTGTGCTTCAAGTTGTTTTTTCTCTGTAATATCGGTGTCTACAGAGAGGATTGATTTGGGGTTGTTTTCATCATCGCGCACCAAACTCCAACGACTGGCAACGACAATTTGTTTGCCTTCTTTGGTGACTTTATACAATTCACCTTGCCATTCACCTTTGTTGTTAACAGTCTTGTGCGCTTCTAGGAGTTGAGGCGAAGGATCGTTGTACAAAATCTCCGAAACATTTTTCCCCAGAACTTCCTCCGCCTTCCAACCGTACAGTAACTCAGCTCCTTTACTCCAAAGTACGATTTTGTCTTCTAGATTTCGCACAAGAATTGCATCTGTTGTTACATCTAGCAAGGCAGCTTGTCTGCGGATTTTTTGTTCTGCCTCCTTTCGCTCGGTGATGTCCCGATCCATGCCGCGATAACCTTGGAATTTTCCATCACAATTCCAAACTGGAACTGCACTAGTTTCTAGGACAACCAGATGACCGTCTTTGTGAACAGTCGTATTCTCAAGACACGTAATGGGTTGTGCAAGGGCAGCCATTTGCCCAAAAATATTAGCAACTCGAAAAGCTTCTTCCGGAGGCATGAGATCGAAGGGAGTTTTGCCCAGAACTTCTTCTGGTTCATAACCCAAAATGTCGCGGAGCTTCGGACTGACATACGTGTAAACAACGTTTTCATCCACTTCCCAGACCCAATCGCTAGTGGTTTCGACTAAATTGCGAAACCGCTCTTCGCTTTGACGCCATGCCTCCTCGTTAGCTTTGCGCTCGGTAATGTCGCGGGCGATCGCATACATCAAGCCTTCTTCAACGACTGGAGAGGCTGTCCAGGATAGCCATTTATACGAACCATCCTGACAGATGTAGCGGTTCTCAAAGTCGATGGTTGGTTCGCCCGTGGCAAGTTTCTGGAATTCGTCACGGGTTTTTCCTTGGTCTTCAGGATGAACAAAGTTAAACAGTAGCGTACAGCAAAGTTCTTCTTGAGAAAGCCCAAGTGTTTTCTCAAAAGCTGGGTTTACGCGCTTAAAATAGCCATCCAAACTAGCAATACACAGCATATCCAACGAGAGGGTGAATAAGCGATCGCGCTCTTCCTCTGCCCGCTTACGAGCGGAGATGTCCGTTTGCAAGCCTACGAAGTAGAGTAAGTTCCCCTCATCTGAAAATACTGGCGAAATTCTTAATTCATTCCAGAATGGCTGACCGTCTTTTCGATAGTTCAGCAGCGTCGTTTGAATCTCCTTTTGTTCGGCGATCGCTTGGCGAATTTGAGCGATCGCTTGCGGATCTGTGCCAGAACCTTTCAGAAAACGGCAGTTGCGACCCATAATTTCTTCTGGCTTATACCCAGAGATCCGCGAGAAAGCTGGGTTTGCGTAAACGATCGGGTTGTCTGGCTGGTTCGGATCGGTAATAATCACTCCCTCAGAAGCTGAAGTAATCGCCCGTGCCAGGTGCAGGTTCTCGGTAGCAGCTCGCTGTAGCGCCTCCTCGGCTCGTTCGCGTGCAGCGATGCTGCGTTCCTTTTCAGCTAAATTGCGCCGTAGCTCTAGTTGGCTAATTACCTGGCGGCTTAAAGCTTTAAGTGCCTCTACTTGTTCTGGGCTGAGGTTTCGCGGTACATAATCAACAACACAGATCGTCCCGATTATCTGTCCCTCAGGCGTTATCAGCGGTGCGCCCGCATAAAATCGGACGCTGGGGCAAGCAATGACGACCGGATTAGTGGCAAACTTCTTATCAGCCAATGTATCAGGAATCATTAAAATTTCGTGTTGCTCAAGTAGGGGGCAGAACCCGATATCAAGGGGGAATTCTGATACTTCTAAACCCACCTTTGACTTAAACCACTGACGGTTTTTATCCAAAAAATTTATTAACGCAATCGGGGTTCCACAAACGTGCGCCGCTAAATGGGCAAGATCGTCGAATGCCTCTTCGGGTTCTGTATCAAGAATCCGATATCGGCGCAGAGCTTCTAGCCTCGCCGCTTCCTTCCTAGACTCTAAAATTTTCATCAGTACTTATTCCTACTTGGACCGGATTTCGGTAGCCATCATCTGAAAATGCTTGTTCTGCCTTGTCGCGCTAAATGTCTCAATGCTGAAAAAGCAGGAGAAAGTCTCAGCGATCAACTTTTCCGTCCGATAACCCTAGCTAGATTGTTCCCTGGCGCTCCAATTGACTAACAGTTTCAGGAAAATCTACATGAAAATCGCTAAATTCTACGCATTCTCGCTCAAACTAAAGGTCTCCAGCCTTTTACCGCAGTGCCGGAAATGCGATCGCAACTGCTAAGGGTTATTTGTACCCGTAGGAATTTAAAAAGGCGGTTTTGCTGTTTTCATAGTCTATTAAATGGTTTTCCTATTCATATATAAATTCTATAAAATCTCTCTAAAGGTTGATGGCGGTTTAATATAGCAGAAAAGTTTATCATTGCATTTCCTGGGTAATCTGCTATACACCAATCCTTCAACTCCTTGTAGAAGAAAGCAAAGAAATCACTTCCATACAACTCGAAAATGTACGAAGTTAAGTTTAGTTACAAGAGTATAAAATTGGACAGGAAGTTAGCATCTAGCTTGAGGAGGCACATCTTGACAACTTGCGGCAATGAACTCTAGCACTCGTTGCCACACGCGCTCCAATAAATCGGGTTGATTTGCCTCAAACCACTCAATTTGGGGATAAGCACGAAACCAAGTGCGTTGTCGCTTGGCAAATTGACGAGTGTGCAAAACGGTTAACTCTTTGGCGTCCGATAGAGAAATCTCTCCAGCTAAATATTGCTTCATTTCCCTATAACCTAGCGTATCCAGCAGCGGCAGATTGCAACCGTATTTCTCACAAAGGGTTTTTACCTCGGCTTCCCACCCTGCGGCTAACATCTGTTCGGTTCGCTGTTCAATTCGGTGAGTAAGGTAGCTAGAGTCCGGGCAATCTAAGCCAATTTGGAGAATGGGATAATCGGGTGGATTCTCTCCTTGCTGCTCTGAAATCGGGCGACCCGTCACATAAAATACTTCTAATGCTCGCAATGTCCGCACAGGATCGTTAGGATGAATTTTCTGAGCGGCAACGGGATCGACTTGTTGTAGAAAAGCGTAAAGTTGGATTTGACCGAGAGATTGCAGTTGCGATCGCAATTCTTCTTGGGGCGCTACTCTAGGAATTTTTAACCCCTGCACAATAGAACGGATGTATAAACCCGTCCCTCCCACCAAAAGAGGCGGAGTTTCCTTGCCCAAAGCAGCAATTAAAGCTTGCGTCTGCTGCTGGTAATCTGCCACCGTCAAAGTTTCTGTGGGATCGCAGATATCAATTAAGTAGTGCGGTACCAACTTGCGCTCAGCATCTGTTGGCTTAGCTGTGCCAATATCAAATTCGCGGTACACTTGACGCGAATCAGCACTAAGAATTACAGAACCCAGCCGCTGCGCCAATGCTAATGCCAGCCCTGATTTTCCCGTCGCAGTAGCACCACAAATAACAATCAGAGCTGAGGGTTGAGGACTGAGTGAAGAGGACTGAGGGTTAGCTAAGGACTGAGGACTGAGTGAAGAGGACTGAGGGTTAGCTGAGGACTGAGGACTGAGTGAAGAGGACTGAGGGTTAGCTGAGGACTGAGGACTGAGTGAAGAGGACTGAGGGTTAGCTGAGGATTGAGTGAAGAGGGCTGAGGATTGAGGGTTAAGGACTGAGTGAGCAGGTAATTTTCCGCTGCTCTCTGTGTCTGTTTCTCTCGCTTCCCGTTCCCTTGTGCCACCGTGCTTTCCTGCGTTGTTGCCTTTCACTGGGTACAGCCCCTAAACAAATATCTCTTGAAATCGCCCTACAGTCGCCCCGGAACCTTTTGTGTTATAATTTTGGAGTGTTTTTACATTTTTGAAGTCCCGGTGGGCTTCCAAGCCATTATTGGAGAATCCTTATTCATGACGAGCAGTTACAGTGCCGATCAGATTCAAGTTCTAGAAGGTCTTGAACCAGTCCGGAAAAGACCGGGGATGTACATCGGTTCGACTGGCCCTAGGGGACTCCATCATCTAGTTTACGAGGTGGTGGACAACTCTATTGATGAGGCTCTGGCTGGCTATTGCACCCATGTGGAGATAGACATAAACGCTGATGGTTCGGTGACGGTGACAGACGATGGGCGGGGGATTCCCACAGATACTCATCCCACTACAGGCAAATCAGCTTTGGAAACGGTGATGACGGTGCTGCACGCCGGAGGGAAATTTGGCGGCGGCGGTTACAAGGTTTCTGGTGGTTTGCACGGTGTCGGGATCTCCGTAGTCAATGCCTTGTCTGAGTGGGTGGAAGTAACCGTTTGGCGGGAGAAGCGGGAGCATATCATGCGCTTTGAGCGGGGTATTCCTGTCACCGAACTCAAGGCAACGCCAATTAAAGAAGCGAGGACAGGCACCTCGATTAGTTTCAAGCCAGATTTACAGATTTTTGTGACGACTGGCATTGAGTTTGATTACACCACCTTGGCAAGTCGTTTGCGGGAACTGGCTTACTTAAATGCGGGAGTCAAAATTACGTTTACTGACAACCGCCTGGAATTAGTTAAGGGTGGAGAGCCAAGAGTAGAAACCTATTGTTATGAAGGAGGTATTAAAGAGTATATCGCCTATATGAATAGCGATAAACAGGCTCTCCACGAAGAAATTATCTATGTATCCGGCGAACGCAACAATGTACAAGTAGAGGTGGCGTTGCAGTGGTGCGTCGATGCCTATACAGATACTCTGCTGGGGTTCGCAAATAATATTCGTACAGTTGACGGCGGTACTCACCTGGAAGGGTTGAAGGCGGTGCTGACGCGGACGCTGAATACGATCGCTCGCAAGCGCAATAAAATCAAAGAAAATGAACCGAACCTCGGTGGGGAGAATGTCCGCGAGGGTTTAACGGGGGTTATCTCCGTCAAAGTCCCCGATCCGGAATTTGAAGGACAAACTAAAACCAAACTCGGTAACACCGAAGTCCGAGGAATTGTTGATTCCCTAGTTGGCGAAGTTCTCACAGAATATTTAGAGTTCCGCCCAAACGTTGCCGATTCGATTCTGGAGAAAGCAATTCAAGCTTTCAAAGCCGCCGAGGCAGCGCGTCACGCACGAGAGTTAGTGCGCCGCAAATCGGTTTTGGAATCTTCTCCTTTACCGGGTAAATTAGCCGATTGCAGTACGCGAGATCCCTCGGAATCTGAGATTTATATCGTAGAAGGGGACTCAGCCGGAGGAAGTGCCAAACAAGGACGGGACAGACGCAACCAAGCTATCCTCCCATTGCGCGGTAAGATTCTCAACATTGAGAAAACCGACGATGCCAAAATCTACAAAAACACCGAAATCCAGGCGCTAATCACCGCACTGGGATTGGGTGTTAAGGGTGAGGAGTTCGATGCTTCTCAGCTGCGCTATCACTGCATCGTGATTATGACTGACGCCGATGTAGATGGGGCGCACATTCGGACGCTGTTATTAACGTTCTTCTATCGCTATCAACGGGCGCTAATCGAGCAGGGTTACATCTATATCGCTTGTCCTCCACTCTATAAGGTAGAACGCGGACGCAATCATTACTATTGCTATAGCGATCGCGAAATGGCAAACCTGATTCAGCATGAGTTTCCCGCTAATGCCAACTACACTATCCAGCGATTCAAAGGTTTGGGTGAAATGATGCCGCAACAGTTGTGGGATACTACCATGAACCCGGAAACTCGCACTCTCAAACGGGTGGAAATTGAAGATGCGGCGGAAGCCGATCGCATCTTTACCGTTCTAATGGGCGATCGCGTTGCACCCCGCCGCGAATTTATCGAAACCTATGGCCCTCGTCTCAATCTCAACGATCTAGATATTTAGATTCTCCGGTTGAAATGATTGAATACCCCAAAATTGGGCAACTAATGTAAAAATGATTAGTACATAAGGTTGCCTTGTTACAAAAGTATGGTTAATTAAGAACTTAACCATACTTTTGTCTTTTAAAGCAGCTGCACTAGATTTCCCATCAACACTGCACAAAAAAACGCGATCGCTATTTTTTCTGTGACATCGAAGCCTGTAAAAGGCTATATAGCGGCTCTAAATGATTCATGAAGAACAGAACCCCGACTTCTCTAAAAATCGGGATATGAAGAACCAGCTCATCACTCAATTAGAATTGCTATAGCTTGGCTATGTTATAACTTGAAGGAAACTATATTTGCAATTTCATGTCTTACTAATTTAATCTCCGACATTTCACGGGAAAATCATCAAAATTTGGATAAAAAATATCAAGCAAACACCAAAAAATAATGAATCACTTTATCATCAACTTTGCCAAACTAGTGAAACTCCCAGTTAACAACAAGTTGATTGTATCCAGCTTATTAATCGCAATCAACGGCATCCTGGTGACAGGTATCCTAGGGACATCGGCAAATACCCCAGCCAAACCCGCACCCGCAGCGACTCCAACCAAAACCACACCAGCAACGACCGCCACCCAGCAATTTGTAGGGCAATGGCAAGCCGAAGATCCGCAAACCGGGGAGTTGGTCACATTTATATTTGCGCCAGAGGGAAAATTATTCATTGTATTTCCAACGTCTGATGGACCTCCGGTTGCCGTCGGAATTAAGTACAAGGTTAATTCCCAGGCTAAACCGGGACAACTTGACCTGGTTTTTAGCAAAAAAGAGAGCATCCTGAGCATTTTTGAATTTATCGATCGCGGTAAACTACGTCTGGAATTAGAGGGACGGCAAGCTGGACAACCCAGACCCAATGCTTTTACTCCCAAGGCAACGATATTTGAGAAAATTTCCGACAGCGCGACATTACCCAAAGACGCCAAAGTAATTGAGCTGGAAAATGCACAGAGTCAGGTGTCCGAAGATTCGCAGCTCCCAAAACCGCAAACGGAAGCCAAACTGTATATCGCGATGGTAAACAAAGCGCAACAGGCTTATTATCAGCAAAAAGGCAAATTTGCCACAAACACTGAAGATTTAGGTTTAGGAGGCGAGCCAGCCAGCGTGTATTACAACTATCGGTTGGTATCACCCGGAAAGGACGCCCAAAGCGTGATGATCGCCGCCCAAGCCAAGAATGCTGAAATTCATAGCTACACAGGTGCGGTATTTGCCACCAAAAAGAACGGTGAAGCCACCACCCTCGTAGCGGTTTGCGAAACCCAGCGCCCCTCAACCTCGGCTCCAGCGATGCCGAAACCGCCGCAGAGTGGCTCATCAGCAGTTCAATGTCCATCGGGTTCGCGTCTGTTACAGTAATCGGCTGCCGTCGCTATCAACAACCCGATTGATTCTCTTGCGATCGCATAGATTGTTAAAATCCAGTTAAATTTTTTGCCTTGACTGCCATGAGTGACACCGTTTTAGACATCCGCAACCTGCAAGTTCAATTTTTAACTGATGAAAAGCAAATTCTGGCAGTTGATGGTATTTCCTTCAAACTGAGTCGCGGGCAGACTTTGGGCATTGTGGGAGAGTCGGGATCGGGTAAATCGGTGACTTCCCTCGCCGTCATGGGTCTGGTGCCAACTCCGGGCAGGATTAGCGGCGGTGAAATTTGGTTTCAAAACTCACAGGAACGAGGCGGATCTGTAGTGAATCTGCGGGATCTGAGTGCAGAGGAGTTGCGGAAATATCGAGGTGGTCAGATTTCGATAATTTTTCAGGAACCGATGAGTTCCTTAAACCCAGTTTTTACGTGTGGGTTTCAGTTAGTCGAGGCAATCCGTCAGCATCAAAATGTAACCCCTGCCGAGGCGAGGCGGCAAGCGATCGCGCGTCTCCAAGAAGTCAAACTCCTCGCTAGCGATGAAGAGATGCGGCAACGCTATCTAGAAGAAAGACCAGAAGCCAGAAGAGAAAGCGAAGCGGAAATTAATCAGCAGGTCAATCAGCAAAAATTGGCAATGCTGGATCGCTACCCCCACGAACTCTCCGGCGGGCAATTGCAGCGGATGATGATTGCAATGGCTATTTCCTGCAATCCAGCGGTATTGATTGCTGACGAACCGACAAC
>NZ_JACJOQ010000477.1:0-24049 GCF_014695635.1 Coleofasciculus sp. FACHB-712
TGCATGGAGAGCGGCGTCTTGCTGTTGCAGAACGTCAAGAAGGCAAAACGCACTGGATTGTGGTAGACGAGAAAGGTCAATCCCACACCATCCATCCCCGACAAATGACCTATAAGATTGCAGGTGAAAGCTATAAACCTGCACAAATTTCCAGCTTCCTCCAAGAGGTACAGCGCTATCTGGACCCAACTGGCTTGGAGGTAGCATGGGAATTATTGGTAGAGGATGGAACGAGCGTTACAGATGTGGAAATGGCGTCAGTGCTGTTTTCTGACAAAAGTGCCCCCCTATGTTACGCAGCGTACTATTTGCTATCTGAAGATAGACTTTATTTCAAGCAAAAAGGCGATCGCTACGAGCCGCGTCCTGCTACTCAGGTAGCAGAACTAAAACATCAGATAGAAGTCGAAAAAGAACGGCTCTTGCGGCGGCAAGAATTTGTAGAGCGCGTGCAAAAGGCGCTCGCTGGCGAACAGGTAGAGTGGGAACGCCGCGAACGTCAACGCCTGGAAGCCATTGAAAAATATGCGGCTCTGTTGACAGATGTCGTTCGTGCTGGACTCAATCAAGAATCTCTGAATCGCGCCTATCCCCCTCCAGCACCTGTTTTGGAAACAATGAGCGAGCTTGGACGCCCTGGAACTCCCCAAGCTGCGTTTCAACTGCTGGTGGATTTGGGATTGTGGAGTCCTCACGAAAATCTATATCTGCGGCGCAGTCAGATCCCCGTTCACTTTCCAGACAAGGTGATAGAAGTGGCTAAGCAGTATGCTGAGTTCGCGCCGAACGATTCGGATGAGCACCGATTAGATCTGACTCATTTGAAGGTGTACACGATTGATGATGAAAGTACAAAGGAAATAGACGATGGATTGAGTATGGAAACCCTCGCCGATGGGCGTCAGCGGCTTTGGATACACATTGCCGACCCCTCGCGCTTGGTTTCCCCAGGAGATGAATTAGACTTAGAAGCTAGACGGCGTACCACAACGTTGTATTTACCGACGGGGATGATTCCGATGTTCCCGCCGAGTTTGGCAACCGGGCCGATGAGCTTGGTGCAAGGAAAAATTTGTTGGGCGCTGAGCTTTGGCGTGCTTTTGGATGAAAAAGGTGCCGTAGACGACTATTGCATCAGTGCCAGCTTAATTAAGCCGACCTATCGCCTGACTTACGACGATGTGGATGAGATGCTGCAACTGGGTATCCAGGCAGAACCAGAGATAACAGCGATCGCTTCTTGGGCGAAACGTCGCCAATCATGGCGGCAGTCCCAAGGCTCGATTAACATCCATATGCCAGAGGCGATGATTAAAGTAAATGGTGACGAAATCATCATTGAAATTTTGGAAGACTCACCCGCACGCCAATTGGTAGCGGAGATGATGATTCTCACGGGTGAAGTGGCTGCCCACTACGGCAAAACTCACAATATTCCTCTGCCCTTTCGCAGTCAACCCCAACCCGAACTTCCCTCAGAAGAGGAACTATTGCAGCTGCCCGCAGGACCTGTGAGATTTTGTGCAATGCGGGGATGTATGCCTCGTAGCGAAATGAGCCTCACGCCGGGACGACACGCCGGTTTGGGGCTGGAAACCTACGCTCAGGTAACATCTCCAATCCGCCGCTACAGCGACTTGCTGGCGCATTTCCAAATAAAGGCGCATTTACGCGGCGAACCCACGCCATTCTCAGCGCAAGAGTTACAAGAAGTTATGCTGGGTATCGGCACCGCCTCCCAAGAAGCAAGGTTAGTGGAACGCCAGACAAATCGTTATTGGGGGTTAGAGTACCTGCGGCGTCATGGCGATCAGGTTTGGCAAGCGCTGATGCTGCGATGGTTGCGAGAAGATGACCGATTAGGATTAATTTTGTTAGAAGATTTGGGATTAGAGTTGGCGATGCGGTTCACCCACTCAGTGGCACTTGGCGATCGCTTAGAAGTCCGAGTCAGCCATGCCGACCCCCGGCAAGATGTCATTCAGTTCCGCCAGCTTATCGATCAGGAAGCTCAGCCAGCTGGCACGTAAAAAAATAGTGCAAAGGATTGATTCGACAGGACTGAGTGAGAAAATAGTGCTGAGGACTACCTCAAGAGGAAGAAACAGAAAATAGATTTCACGTTTCCCCTGATGTTTATTTTTTACCTCAACGATCGGTCTTCAGCTTTCAGTCCTCAGTCCTTTCCAGCGGGGCGAGAAAAGACAAGCTATGAATAACATTCGCAAAACTATCGCCATTGTCGGAATCACCACAGTAATTGGTGGAATTCCTACTGCTGTCTACGCTCAGTTGCCGCCCAGCCAGTTACTGAGTGCTGCTGATAATAATAAGGCAACGATGAGCGCGGTTGATTTATACAACCGGGGCGTTGATAAACTAGACGCCGGTGATTATGAGGGGGCGATCGCAGACTTTGACGAAGCGATCCGTCTTGCTCCCCAGGATGCAGAGTCTTATTACAACCGGGGGTATGCCCGTCACATCCTCGGAGCTTATCAGCAAGCGATCGCAGATTACACTGAGGCGATTCGGATTAATCCTGAGTACGGAAATGCTTACGGCAACCGGGGATATTCCTACTATCTTCTCGAAAATTATCAACAAGCGATCGCTGATTCTACGGAGGCGATCCGGCTCAATCCCAAAGATGCAAGTGTCTATATTAACCGAGGCAATGCTCGCGACGATCTAGGAGAAACTCAAGCCGCAATTGCCGATTTTAACCAAGCTTTACAAATCGACCCCAAGAATGCCAGAGCTTATTACAATCGGGGTTTAGCTTACAACCGGCTAGGACAACATGCCAAAGCGCTTGACGATTATACTCAGACGGTAAATTTAGATTCTAAATTTGCTGAAGCCTATTACAACCGCGCAATCACCTACTTACGATTGAATAATCGTCAAGCCGCAGTTGCAGATTTTAAGAAATCCGCAGACCTTTTCAAGTCCCAAGGAAGAACAGAAAGTTACCAAGACGCCCTAGAAGCGACAAAAAACCTTCAACGGTAAACCTACGTTCAATTCAAAGTAGAAGGCAAAAGACAAAAAAACGAAATTCTGTTTCTTTTTACGTTTAACTTTTTACTTTTGCCTTATTTCACCCGTTCCTGAAAAGTATCAGGTGGGTGCTTAGCCTACATTGGATGCCGAAATAGCAACAAATATTAAGCTGCTAAGCAAAGCGATCGCGCCAATTCCCATGAAGAGATAGTTGCGCTTTTGATCCTGGGTTGGCGGTTCTGCTTTGTAAACTTTTGGTTCTACTGCAAAATTGTTCAAACGTCCGCCGTCTTCGGTTGTATATCGCATGAATGATATCCTTATCTAGGATTTATTTTGTAAATAATTGTAACAAAGAATCGGGTCAATGTACTCTATCTTTTGCATGAATTATTTACACTACTTCCGCCAGAGGAGAGAATCTTGGTACCGACTAAGTGCAGGGGTGCCAAGGAGAGGTTGAACTTACATTCTTCTCAGCCCCTTTAGCCTTTAACTGGTAATCGTGCCAGTCAGGGGAGAACTGGGGTTGGCGTAGACTTTTACAGGGATTCGTCCGGCTTGATAGGCGAGACGCCCAGCCTCAACACCCAGAGCCATTGCGCGACCCATCGCGGCTGGATTTTTTGCCCCAGCGATCGCACTATTGATCAACACAGCATCAGCCCCCATCTCCATTGCCTGCGCTGCCTCACTGGGCGTAGCCAGTCCGGCATCCACCACCACTGGCACCCCAGCATTCTCAATAATGATTTCAATATTCGCTGCATTCTTGATGCCCTGTCCGGAACCAATCGGAGAACCCAAAGGCATCACCGTCGCACAGCCAACTTCTTCCAATCGTTTAGCCAGTAACGGGTCAGCATTGATATAAGGCAGAACCGCAAAGCCTTCCTTCACCAGTTGCTCTGCCGCTTCCAAAGTGCCAATTGGGTCGGGCAGGAGATACTTTAAGTCAGGAATCACCTCTAACTTGACAAAGTTATTGTCTTCTTGACCCAAAAGTTTTGCCATCTCCCGCCCCAGACGCGCCACTCGAATCGCCTGTTCAGCCGTTTTACAGCCAGCCGTGTTGGGTAGCATCCAGATTTTTGTCCAATCCAACGCTTCAGCCAGCCCTTCATGTCCGGGCGCTTTTGTTTGTACCCGGCGCACCGCCACCGTAACAATTTCGCAACCGCTAGTCACAATACTTTGCTGCATTTCTTCGATGCTGCGATACTTGCCGGTACCAGTCATCAGGCGAGAGCGAAAAGTCCGACCCGCAATAATTAAAGGATCGGATGGCAGGGTTTCCAAGGAATGATTCATCTGTAGGGACGAGCCTTGAATTCTCCCGGATTCAGAAGGATGGCTTATTTGAAGCATTTTGGGGGTTGCATTGATGGGTTTAGATCCAGCGTAGAACCTGGAGTAGTGAAAATGGTCTAACAGGGGATCGGACTTTTGCTCCCAAATCAGGTCTGCCACTAAGGAAGCCGTCACGGGTGCCAGCAAAATTCCGTTGCGGTAATGACCCGTTGCCAGCGTTAAATTCTTGCAGGCGCTAGAACCGAGAATCGGCAACTCATCGGGTGTCGCCGGTCGAAATCCCCACCAAAATTCTTGGATGGGAAAGTTCTGCAAAGCGGGATAAAGGCGAATCGCGTTTTCCAATAAGGTTTTGATTCCGGCTGGAGTGTTATGGGGTGTGAATCCCACATCCTCGCTAGTGGCTCCCACTATCAGTTGTCCATTCCGACGCGGCACGATGTAGATTTCCTCACCAAACAGCACCCGCTTGAGAGGCAATCCCTCCTGGCTGCCACCAGGCACTTGCACGGACAACATTTGACCTTTTTTCGGGCTGACCGGAATTGGCAATAATTCATTTGACCAAGCCCCGGTGGCTAAGACATAGTGTTGAGCGCGAAAATCCCCAGATGCTGTTCTGACGCAGTTGATTCTCCGGTTCTGTTGCTGGAGGGCTTCAGCTGCCACGCCTTCATGGATATCTACACCTAATTCCCTCACTGCCACCCGCAAGGCTTGAACTAAAGCCCGATTGTCTACTTGACCATCTTCGGGATACCACCAACCACCAACAACGTCTGAACCCAGTCCGGGTTGAATTTGATGAATTGCATCTTTATCTAACCAATGTGCTAAGGAGTGAGGACTGAGGGCTGAGGACTGAGGATTGAGATAAACGGGTGCCAAGATGCCGCTAGGCCAATAGCCGATAGATACCCCTGCGATCGCTTCCAGTTTGCTTGCCCAGTCCGGATACAAATCCCGACTCCGCAGACATAAATCCAGCATTGCGCCCGTCGGAATCCCTTCTGCTTGGGGTGCTAGCATTCCAGCAGCAGCATGAGCCGCTGCGGAGTTGAAGTCGCGGCACAAGACGGTGACGGTTGCCCCCCGTAAGCGAAGTTCGAGGGCGATCGCTAAGCCAATCGCACCGCCGCCGATGATGAGAATGTCACTTTCTGTATTCATATAGATATAGTTGCTTTAACTAAAATCCGACTCTAAGGCTTTCCATAAATCAACGCATACGCCTTAGAAAAAGATGGCGTCCTAATTTAAGCCTAGTCAAGAAGCGTTGCCAATGAGCGGTAGCGATCGCTTTAGTCTTGGTCATGGGGACGGATTGCTTCGGAACACCAGGCGCTCCGCAAAACCATCCCTCCTCCCCTTTCGGTGATTGATGTTAGCCTCTTCCCGCCCCTCTGCGATCTTCTCCCTGACTGTGAACTCAACTCGGATTCCTAGAAAACAGTCTCTCAAAAATTAATAATTATTCATCAAAATCCCCACTTTACTTGCAGATGCCTCTGTGACCCTTTTGATTAGCCATCTGCTTCAGGCAGTGTAGCCGATTAGGCGAAGTCAATCCGAGTTATAGGTACAGTTTAAGACTTTCTCGACGAGCGCCGTTGTTCGCAGAGTCCTAAATAGCCTCAAATTATCGGTTTCACGTTGTAGCGTGAGCGTCTTCTCTTCGCCCCGACCTTTTTGTCTTTTGTTCCACATTCTTAGTTAAGAGAGTAACAAACCTCTTAAAAATTTAAATTGCAGCTTTATCAGCATTTTTAGCAAAATAAAAACATTAAAGAATTATCTATTTTCTCAATAATCGCGATTACTACCTAATCCATTCCTCCATCCCCTTTATTTTCTGCGGCAGTTGGACAATAATGCAGTTCATACCCAGATAAAAAGCAATCTACGGCTGGCTTTCTTCGGCAGCGACTTTATTCATGCCCTGCCTAACACCAAAGACAACCATCCTGGTTTGAAATGAAACTATAGGAGACGAAGCGCGTGAAACTGTCAGTATACGGAAAAGGCGGAATCGGCAAATCCACAACCAGCTGCAATATCTCTGTGGCTCTAGCCAAGCGCGGCAAGAAAGTCCTGCAAATTGGCTGTGACCCCAAGCACGACAGCACCTTCACCCTGACCGGCTTCCTGATTCCCACAATTATCGACACGCTTCAAGAAAAGGACTACCACTACGAAGATGTCTGGGCTGAAGATGTCATCTACAAAGGCTATGGCGGCGTTGATTGCGTAGAAGCAGGGGGTCCCCCAGCTGGTGCCGGTTGCGGCGGTTACGTGGTAGGCGAAACCGTGAAGTTACTCAAGGAACTGAACGCCTTCGATGAGTACGATATCATTCTGTTTGACGTACTCGGTGACGTGGTATGTGGCGGCTTTGCAGCTCCCCTCAACTATTCGGACTACTGCTTGATTGTCACTGACAACGGCTTTGACGCCTTGTTTGCAGCCAACCGGATTGCCGCTTCTGTCCGTGAAAAAGCTCGGACTCACCCCCTGCGTCTCGCCGGATTGATTGGCAACCGCACTGCTAAGCGCGACCTGATCGAGAAATACATTTCTGCGGTACCGATGCCAGTGCTGGAAGTGTTGCCGCTGATTGAAGACATTCGCGTTTCCCGTGTTAAGGGCAAAACTCTGTTTGAAATGGCAGAGACTGACCCCTCGCTCAACTACGTCTGCGATTACTACCTCAACATTGCCGACCAAATTCTGGCGCGTCCAGAGGGTGTTGTGCCGAACGATGCTCCAGACCGCGAGTTGTTCTCCTTGCTGTCTGATTTCTACCTCAATCCCACCAAGCCAGAGGTGAAGACTGAAGAACAAGAGCTAGATATGATGATGGTTTAGGGAGCTAAGGATGGAGAATGGATCAATGCTTTTAGTGTCAATCTTGACGTGCGTATTGTTATGCACCATTCTCCAAACCAAATTATTTTCACCAGCATCAGCATCAAGCCCAACTGTGAACACCGAGCAGCTACGTCCTGAGCAACTACGTCCTGAGCAGCTACGGGAATCGGTCAGAGCCAAATGGCTAGACTACTATCGAAAAAATCACTACTGGCTCAATCGTCTGCAAGTCTGGGTGACATCTGAAGGACAAAGACGCCCTACCTCCAGCTTCATTTTGGCGACGCTATCGACTCTAGACCCGCAATTTAATGAGATGCTTCCCCTGATTGTGGACCTCAATGCAGACCCCGACCGAATTGTGGCGAGCTTTGGGCTAGACTTCGATCCCGACGATGAGCTAGAGGCAATACCGGCTGCTCCCGACGATGAGCTAGAGGCACTATCGGCTGAAAAAACAAATACAGAGGAAGTCAGAATGCTACCTCCGGCTGCTGTCAATGTTGCTCAATCAGCCAGTCGTATCGCTGCTAAGGTGGATGAATCTTGCGAGGGAGTTTATAAAAAGCATCGCTTTCCTTGGCAGCGTTAAAAGTTAACATCAGTATTGGCAGGATGAACTAACAGAAAGTATGACTTTTTTTGAAAACTTTACATCTGCTTTGAAACAGAAGTGGTTGGAATATTTTCAAGCGAATCGTTCCTGGATCGCTCTGCAAATGAAGGTTAAGGATGCAGAGATTGTCGCTCCGCTCCCAGATATTGAGTAATTTGTCAATAGTTATGAGTCATTAAGTCAGAATTTCTTGGTCTCTGGAATGACTAATAACTAATCACCTTTTGACTAACAATCAATTAAAAATTTGAGAGGAAACCTTTACTATGACCCTTGCGAATACAGAACCGGAAGCGCTTAATTTTGAGTGTGAAACTGGAAATTATCATACATTTTGTCCCATCAGCTGCGTAGCTTGGTTGTACCAAAAGATAGAAGATAGTTTCTTCCTAGTTATTGGTACAAAAACCTGTGGCTACTTCTTACAAAACGCGATGGGGGTGATGATTTTTGCGGAACCCCGCTACGCGATGGCTGAGTTGGAAGAAGGAGATATCTCCGCTCAGTTGAATGACTATGAAGAGTTGAAGCGGCTGTGTTTGCAAATTAAGCGCGATCGCAACCCCAGCGTCATTGTTTGGATTGGCACCTGCACCACCGAAATCATCAAAATGGATTTGGAAGGCTTGGCACCCAAGCTAGAATCCGAAATTGGCATCCCCATTGTGACGGCTCGTGCCAATGGTTTAGACTACGCCTTCACCCAAGGGGAAGACACCGTACTGGCGGCGATGGCTGCCCGTTGTCCCGATAAAGCGCCCGTGGTAGAAACTGAGAAGAAAGAAAGGAATGCGATCGCTTCTCTGCTCAACTTCGGCAAGAAAAAAGAAGATGTCGCCGCCGATGAATCGGAATATGTCAAGCATCCGCCACTGGTTCTCTTCGGTTCTCTCCCCGATCCAGTGGTTACCAATCTGACACTGGAACTGAAAAAGCAAGGCATTAAAGTTTCAGGTTGGTTGCCATCCAAGCGTTACACCGAATTGCCAGTTCTAGAAGAAGGCTACTACGTCTCTGGCATGAACCCCTTCCTCAGCCGCACCGCCACTACGCTGATGCGTCGCCGCAAGTGCAAACTCATCGGCGCACCCTTCCCGATTGGTCCCGATGGCACCCGCGCCTGGATTGAGAAAATTTGCTCGGTGTTTGGGATTGAACCCAAAGGGCTAGAGGAGCGGGAAGCGCAAATCTGGGAAAATCTGGAAGACTACGTCCAGTTGATTCGCGGCAAATCTGTCTTCTTCATGGGCGATAACTTGTTGGAAATCTCCCTAGCTCGTTTCCTGGTGCGCTGTGGCATGACTTGCCCAGAAATCGGCATCCCCTACATGGATAAGCGCTATCAAGCCGCTGAGTTGGCACTGCTAGAGAAAACTTGCCATGAAATGGGTGTACCAACGCCTAGGATTGTGGAGAAGCCAGACAACTACAACCAAATTCAGCGCATTTATGAACTGAAGCCAGACTTGGTGATTACTGGTATGGCTCACGCTAACCCACTGGAAGCACGCGGTATCAATACTAAGTGGTCTGTTGAGTTCACTTTTGCTCAGATTCACGGCTTTACAAATGCTCGTGACATTCTAGAGTTGGTGACTCGTCCGCTGCGCCGGAATAACAATTTGAAAGATTTGGGTTGGGATAAGTTGGTGAGGGAAGAAGCGAAGATTTAAGAACCTCATCCCTTGCCTCTCTCCGCTTTTCGGTGAGGGGTGTAAGAGATAATAAATAGTAGGAGCGATCTAGATGCGATCGCTCCTATTACTTTTATTAGTAAAGTTAGGTCATCTTGATAGAAGGGTCGAATTGCGATCGCTTTTTTACCCAACTACAGAAGACGCGAAGGAAGAGAGGAAGCACTCGCAAACACAGGATAACTATATGAGTTCTTTAACTAATAACTACACCAAACTTCAGTAATATTCTGGGCAGGCAATCATCCAAATTCTTGATATGTTCATCCGATAATTCGATTAAGTTGAGCTGGTACTTCTGATATAGCTCCTGCTTAACTCGCTTACGTGCCGCATACTCTTGATCGTTGTCGTATCCCCAATACTCGATATACACTCTCCCTGATGGAAGATAAAAGTCACAGTACGCTTCTTCCTCAATGGGTAGTCGTCGTTCGTAAGCATGAACGATTCCCGAAACATATAGCCGTATTCAACTATGTTAGGACGTCGCCTGCTTGAGAACAGCTTCCATCGCCTCGCGTAGACTGGCAAAGTCGGATAACAGCTTGCGAATGCGGCTCTTCAACCAGGCCCAGCACTTTTCAATCCGATTGAAGTCTGGCGAGTAGGGCGGTAGATAAACGACCCGACACTCTGCGGCTTCAATCAGTTGGGCAACGCGACCGCCATGATGAAACGTGGCGTTATCGATAATCACCCACTGTCCGGGACGAAGTTGGGGAATCAAGCAGCTCTCTAGCCAAACCTCAAACACTGTCCGATTGCACGCTCCTTCAACGGTGAAGGGGGCAATGAGTTCACCATCGCGATAGCCCGCAATCATATTCACTCGTCCCTGCCGCCGACCCGATTTGAGGGCGTAGAAGCGTTCCCCCATCGGCGCGTAGCCGTAGCCATAGTTGTCCCGCTCATCCATGCCTGACTCATCGACATACACCAGATGCGGCGCTTTGGGGTCGCCCAGTTGCGCTAAGAACGCCGCTCGTTTGGCTTCGTCTCTTTGGACATAGCCGCATGTTTTTTTTTACGGCTGTGTTTAATCTTCGCTAAGGCTCTCGAAATCGTGGGTTGGCTCACCTCGCTATCCCACAGTTGTGCTAGTTCACTCTGGGTTTTATCGCCATGTCTTTTGATCAACTCGCCAAACTTCTCCAAATCGTTGATCTTCAGCTCTTGTGGGGTACCTTGTCTGGCTTTAGGTTTGATCTCTCCGGTTTCCGCTTTGCGCTGGCACCACAAGTTAATCGTATTGCGACTAATGTTGAACAGTTGGCTTGCCTCACTTTTCTTGAGTCCATCCAACTCGATCGCCTGCATCACTTTTTGGCGAAAGTCGTCGCTGTAAGGTTTAGCTATAGAAGGGGGAAGACGCATCGGTATTTCTCTAGTTTACGTCCTAACCTTGCTGAATACGGCTATACAACCAATTATCAATCAGAGCTTCAGCCTTTGATCGAACCCAATGTCCATCAGTGGTGCGATGCTGGGCGCTAGCCCGAAACTTCTCGCGAAACCCTTGTTCGCTGGTTGCTTCCTTGGTACTTGTTTCTAAACTATCACCATTGATACTTTGGATAGTCGTGAGGAACGCTTGATTCGTCAGAATCGACTCAGACCAGAGAACGTATAGCGTGCCGTCTTGCGAATAAGTTTTTTGCACCGCACCGAAGTTAATTCCTAACTTGGTAGCAACCCAGCCGTTCTGGTCTTTGCTCAACAATCCTAATTCAGCCAAAATGGGATTAACTTTGTGCTTGGGTATTGCCAGTTTCTCGCTGATGCTGGTAGCAGACAACAGCGATGGGGAAGACGAAGGCTGAGGCTTCGGTTTAGGTTTTGGTGTGGGTGACGCTTGAGTGTTGTTAGCCTTCCAATGCTCGTAACACAATTTATGACCTGGTTTAGAAACTTGTTTAGTACATTTTGGTTCAGTACAAATTTCCATTGATGAAAGTTCATTAAGCTTAGATACGGCATTGGCTAGCTTCATGAGCGATCGCTCTAAGTTCATATCAATATACACAGCTAAACTGCTGGGTATTTTAACAGCCCTCAAAGACGCTCCGATTCAGGAGTAATACTGAATTTCAACCTAATTGTATGGCACCATCAATAAATGCTTTCCAAGTTTTTGTTAGTTCTTCAGTTTTCAGTTGGTAGTTTGACTGTGCGAATTAGATAGGAAAAGGCATTTTTGTCAGAAAACGTACTGGCTTGAAATGCTACAAAGGCTTCCGGAAGGGTTGTGCAGTTACAAAACCCACTTTAGTTTTAGCTTGTCTGAGTTAGAGCGATCGCACTCCCCTTTTTTTGCACTTGCGTAGCATTCCACCCCAGTTTAGTCAGAGGCAGCTAGAATTAAATGAAACTTTGCGCGATCGCTCAGGATCGTTCCCTGCACTAAAACGCGGTAGGAGAAAAAACTGTATGAAAACAAAATTATCTTTGGTTACGATCGCTTCTAGCACTGCGATCGCTAGTAGCATTTTGTTGGGTTCAGTCAGTTCCGCTCAACCCTGTTCGCTTAGGTCTACTTATTATCGAGAACGGTACGAGCAAGCGAGTTGGTTACGTTCTCCATTGGCAGCAGTCATTACATTACCTGGAATCGCCCTCGCAGCAGCACTCTATCTTGGCGGTCGTTCCTACCAGCGCTAGGCAAATTTGAACTGTACCGCAGGCATCTGGCATTGGGTTTTTCGGAGCAAAATTGCTTGAGAAACAAAAGACGCGATCGCTATCCTAGCTCCAACCCAAACCCCGATCGGAACAGCGTTAGAAGCAAGCGATCGCCCCAAGCCCTAACTAAAGAGGGCTTTCTCTATGCCGTTGTCAGATAGCACGTTATACTGTGTCGTGTTATTCCTGCTCCACCTGACGCAGCGAGGCTGTCATGGGCGCTACTTTACGACAGATTGCCACGTATCTAGACAATCAAGGTTGGAAATATCATATTGACGAAGAAGCGTACCGGATTCTGACGGGTGTACAAGCTGAAAACGTAGACGAATTCTTGATTGTTGTCCAGCTGGATGAGGATGGGGAATTTTTCAAGGTATTTGCGCCCCAAGTTATATCTGGAGTTAAAGATCATCCTTACAAAGAAGCGATCCTCCAGACAATGCTGTGCATTTCCTGGGAAACCAAAATGCTGCAATGGGAATATGACCCAAACGATGGCGAAATTCGTGCCATCATTGAGTTTCCCTTAGAAGATTCAAGTCTTACCGAAAAACAATTCAACCGTTGTTTGTCAGGTTTAATTCAAATTATTGATAATGTAGCGATGCCTCGACTGAAAGAGGTGATGGAAACCGGCAAAGATCCAGGCGATCGAGAATTGGGAGAAAGGCTACTGCTTACCCTTCAAGAAGAAGCTCCTGGATTACTGCAAATGTTGGAGAGAGCGATGGAAGCGCGTAAGAAGCGGGGACTATTCCCATCTGAGTGAATCTGAATCCGGGCACGAAGATCGCTATACTCCAAAGTAATAACCTTACGATTGAAAAGCGAATTTCCTGGGGCTGGACGACTATGACATCCTATGCAACCTCTTCTGCTAGAGCTGAGATGAGCGAACTCCGGCGGTTAAAAACCTTACTGCCGCCAGAATTGCAAAGCTGGGTAACAGTCGAAGGAACGACTGAAGTGAATCCACCCCTGATCCGCTGTGAAGAAATTGGCAAGGATCAAATTGAGGTTCAAATTGATCTAGTGAAATGGGATCAGCTAGCACTCGATCAGCGGAATTTACTGTTTTGGCACGAAGTCGCCCGAATTCAAAACGACACCATCCCTAGAGATGGCTGGGAAATGGCAGCGCTTGCAATTGGTTTAGGCGGTGCTGTCGGCGAACTGTGGGTGCAGGATGGCTTGCTGTTGATATTAGCCTTGGCATTGTGTGGCGTTTCAGGCTGGAGATTGTATCAAAAAAATAGTGGGGAGAAGCAGGTAAAAGAGATGATTGAAGCGGATGAGAAAGCGATCGCGCTTGCCACCCGCTTTGGTTATTCCCTCCCCAACGCCTACAAAAGTTTGGGTAGCGCTTTGAAAGCTTTGCTAGAGCTAACCCCAAACAAACGGCAACGGAGCAAATACGAAACGCGGCTTTCTGCCCTCAAGCGTAGTGCTGCCAAAGCCAAAGCTAAAGTCAAAGGCGCACGCGAGGACTCAATATAAAGACTCTTCGGATGCGATCGCATCCAAATCTTCGTTACCAGGCGTAAGCTGAGTAACGAGATTGAGGAATTCTTCTGTTTTACATGAGTGCCTGTCTTTCCCCAAATTCGGGTGTAGCTTTGGTACACCCGAATTTGGGCAATGTTTACATTGCCTTTTTATTGCCGCCGCTTAAGCAACAAACCGCCAAAACCCAGTAGCATTAATCCAGCCGTTACCGCTGGTTCTGGCACTTTTTCCGGAGGTACAAACCCCTCTAACTCTGTAGCACTAGCTTTGAACGAGTAGAGGTAGCCTGGAAGTAATTTTTGTCCGGCGGGACAGCCGCTATCAATAGATACGAGAGTAAAGGCTGTACCATCTGTGCAAACATCCTGCTGACCAGCATTCCCCTGAGTCACACTAAAGTCGTTATCCGTGCCAAGGATAATTGCGTAGGAACCATCCGTTAGCTTAGGGCCGATTGTCAAACCTTCCAACTTCTCAGGGATTACTTGACCACTCGCCTTCAGCTGCGCTGCAACATCTAAAAACAGAGACTTGCTAACAGGTATTACGCCAGATGGTAAAGTATTTGTACCTATCAAGCTGATGTTGCTGACATCTGTGGCACCTGTGAGATCAATTTTGTAAACCCGCTTACTGGCGACTGGGGCTTCACTTAGAGGATCGGCTTCGCCCACGCCGCGATTATCGCGTTCCAGTACCAGGAACTCATTGTTATTGAGGGCGGTAATGGCGCTAATACCAATATTACGACCTTGAGAATTCTGCCCAAAATCGTCATCAGTTCCGGGAATGCGATCGTTAATAGCGGCAAGACTTTCTAGCTGGTAAATATATTGGGCAACGCTATCACCTGTTGCCGTATTAAACTCCACAATTCTCAAGTTCTGGCTGCGTCGTCCATCGGGACTTCCCTCAGTTACGAGCGGGTCTTGCAGCATCGCATACAGTTTTTTACCGTCTGGGCTAAGAGTTACTCCCTCAAAGCCTCGGTTATCCTGGCGACCGCTAGTAAGGATTGGGCGACCATCGACATAGTTGGGAACACTTCCAGCTAGAGGAAGTAAGTTGCTTGGAGTGGCAAAGGCCCGGATGAACGAACCAGTCGAAGTGAACTCGTAAACAGAGGGTCCATACTCGTCTGAAACGTAGAAGTTGCCGTTGGGTGCAACTGCAAAGCCTTCTGGATCGAAGCTAAGACCCAGAATTCCGGTATCGCCGTTGAGTAACTGGGGGTTCAACCCGTTGAAGTTCTCACCGTCCTTAGTAAATAAAATGGTCTTCAGCAGCTTAAAGTTGCTAATCGTCCCCGTGTTTGGGTCAACATCCAGCGAAAATTTCTGAACTCGGGTTTCGTAGGAAAGTACACCGCCTCCTGCACCGCGATCGCCCAAACCGTAGTACACATTCTCGTAGCGATCGTAATATAGATCCGAGAAAAAACCTAAGCGATTGATGTTAGCACCACCATTGCCGCCATTAGTCGGGAATAGATCCGTACTTTCCCCCGGAATCGCCAGAGTATTAACCAGGGAAGCTGCATAAGTAGAGGTGGTATTTGCCGCGATAGAGAGCGTAGAGAGCGCCAGCGAGCAACTAACCGTCCAAAGCCAATGCTTTGCTTTCATAATGTCTTAGCCTCAGAACGTTTACTATCACGAGCATCAGACGGTTACTTTAAAAGCTGGTTAAAGATAACTTTAAAGCGGTCTTCCACACCGTAATTTCACATAAGTATTCCGGTTCTTCATCAATTCTTTATTCAACTACACAAATTTACTAATCAGGATTCGTGGTTCCTGAGAATTCCTGATGAACCATGAACAATTCTAAAGTTGACCCAGCATTTTGTGAGTCTGTGGCACAACTCGCACTTGTTTGAGACTTCGCTTCATTAATGCCTGCCACTCCAGAACCTGCGCGGGGGTTGGAGCAAACACTGGCAGATGATGGGGCATTTGTAGGGGTGTCACTGGCTGTAAAAACACCGGGATAGCAGGGCTAACTGCTGCCACCAATTCAGATGCCTGTTCCAGCTCAGATGGCTCAGTTTGGCTAGAAATAATTAATTTGACAAAACTATCAACCCGTGAGTCATGGCAAAGCTGGAGAAATTCCCTGTGCGCTTCCCACCTTTGTTCTCCACTGACGCTAGGCAGCTTCATATCCATGCCTACAGAGTCCAGGAAGGGCAAAATCGGGGCTAGTTGTTCTGGACGATGACCGCCAGTTTCTAGGTAGAGTGGCAACCCTGTGGAGTGGCGCAAAACAGGCAGAAATTTAGCTAGGAAGGGAGCATGAAGCAGCGGTTCGCCACCCGTGAGGCTGATGCTGTCGTGCAAACCGGGTTGATTTTGCCGTTCAATCCATTCTAGTAACACCGAGCTAGACACTGGATTGGAGTGGGTTTCAAAATCTCTTTGCCCAGGTGTTCGCTCCACATTACACTTATCTGGCGCTAACCAGGTGTGGGCACTGTCGCAAAAATGGCAGCGCAGGTCGCAGATGGCAAAGCGGATAAATATTTGGCGGGTGCCTACATTCAGTCCTTCCCCTTGAATGGCGGAGAAGACTTCAATTAGCCGCGCAGTGGGATAGTCGGCAGTTTTAGGGGTCATTGTTGCTCTGACTTGAGATGCGACTGGTTCGCTCCGGACTCGGTTTACTTTAAGGTTTCTACTAATCTCATTATCTGCCTTGAGTTCCTAGATTAACCACGCGGGAAGTATGCTTGGCTCTGCGCGTGCTGCCAACAGCGATCGCTGTTGGCAGGGGGTTCCCCAGTCAGCCTTCTCACCGCTTGATAATTCTGTCAATATTGATGATTCCGGTCGATCCCTGAGGATAACTCACGATAACTACAATTTTTAACCACCGCCAAGCTGTTTGCTCTTTGGTACCCTTAGAAGCAGTTTAAAAAATTCTTGGTACAATTCGCTATTTCAGTGCTACTATGGACACTCGATGAATTTGATTTAGGTAGAATTATATCAAAACAATAAAATAATTCTTTACAAAAACTTTTAATGAAGTTGAATTGACTAATCTCAAATATTTTTCAAAATATAAGATGGCACCTTAGCACTAGGTTTACATGGTTGGACCGATCCCCGATGCAGATTTTCGGATTACGTTCTTCAACGACACTCCTGTAGTCCAGCTACCTCCTCGCCTTACTGTTCTTGAGGCCGTGGCTTTTAAGAAAAGCTGTCAGCAATTCTTACAAGAGAGTGCCGTTACCCAGCAATTAGTTTTTGATTTGAGTCAGACCACATTTATTGATAGCAGTGGTATTGGTGCGCTGGTCAGTAATGTAAAGCTAGCGCGGGAAAAACAAGTCGAATTAGTACTTCGGGGTGTCCATCCTCAAGTGATGGCAGTGTTATCGATGACGGGGCTGGATCAAGTTTTAACGATCGAGCCGCCAAGCCAAAGCACAACCACAACCCCTGGGAAAAAATCAGAAATTCAGCTACCAACGACTCATCCTTCCGTGCGCTCGTGGATTAAACGTGGTATTGATGTGGTGGGATCGCTGGTGGGTTTAGGGATTACGGCAATTTTGTTTATTCCCATCGTCATTGTGATTAAGCTCGACGATCCAGGCCCGATTTTTTTCAGTCAAATCCGTTGCGGTTGGATGGGAAGACGGTTTCAGGTGTGGAAATTCCGTTCGATGTGCGTAAACGCGGAAGCACTGAAAGACAAAATCGAGAATCAAGCCAGCGGTGCCTTTTTCAAGAATGAAAACGATCCGCGAGTAACACGGGTGGGTCGAATTTTACGGAAGACAAGCCTGGATGAACTGCCGCAGTTTTGGAATGTTCTGAAAGGGGAGATGAGTTTAGTCGGTACGAGACCCCCGACACCTGATGAAGTAGAACGATACGAAGTTCCGGAATGGCAGCGTTTAGATGTGAAACCAGGAATGACGGGTGAGTGGCAGGTAAATGGGCGATCGCAAGTACGCAATTTTGAAGATGTGATTCGCTTAGATTTGCGCTATCAGGAGAACTGGAGCCTGATTTACGACCTCAAGTTAATTGTTAAAACAATCCTAATTTTATTTCGCAAAAACAGTGGTGCTTATTAGGAAACCTCAATTACTTCTGTTAATGACAAAGGAACAACCAATAGCACAATCCCGCCTTCAGGTGGAGACGGATCTAAATGCTTTAACAGAAGTTTTGCAATGGTTTGAGCAACTTACTCTACCGCTACTGCCCTATGAATTATGGTGGCAGTCCCAGGTAGCCTTGACTGAAGGGTTTACGAACGTCATTCGCCACGCTCATTCTTCATTGCCCCCAACCACCCCAATACAGATTGAGGTGAAAGTCTATATTAGCTATCTGGAAATGCGGATTTGGGACTACGGAAAACCGTTTAACTTGCAAGCCAAGCTGCAATCAAAGTTGCAAGTGGTGGGTCAAAAGGATTTTGACCCCCTGGAGAATGAAGGAGGTCGCGGGTTGATATTTATGCAACAATTCACAGATGAACTCGATTACACGCGGATGCCTGACGAACGAAATTGCTTGCTGATGCGAAGAAAAATTCGCTAAAACTGGAGAGTATTCGCTTTCTCCTAGATGTGCTGCTGCTTCTGACAACTGGGAATAAATCTCATCTACAAGCGCGATCCCACTTATAGACCGAGAAATAGACCGAGAAAAAGCCACATTATTCCTCAAAGAAGATGCGCGATTGTACCAACATACCGCAACCCCCGATTAGACTAGGTAAAAGCTTGGTGCTAAATATTTGGTAAGACCTAGATCATGCGGATATTGATTTACTCCTACAACTACCATCCCGAACCAATCGGCATTGCCCCCTTGATGACCGAACTAGCGGAAGGTTTGGTAGCACAAGGTCATCAAGTGCGAGTTGTCACTGCCATGCCAAACTATCCGCAACGGCGCATCTACGAGAAATATAAGGGGAAATTGTACCTAACAGAACTCGAAAATGGCGTAGCCATTCAGCGCAATTATGTCTGGATTCGCCCCAAACCGGGTTTGATAGATCGAATTCTATTGGATGCTAGCTTTGTCCTGATCAGCTTAGTCCATGCCCTCAAAGGCAGGCGACCAGATGTAATTTTGTTAACCGTACCGCCCCTGCCAGTTTCCGTTCCAGCCGCGCTCCTGGGATGGTTGCACCGCTGTCCGGTAGTCTTGAACCTCCAGGATATTTTGCCGGAAGCCGCAGTTCATACGGGGTTGCTCACCAACAAACGGATGATTGCCATCTTTGAAAAGCTGGAAAATTTTGCTTACCGAACAGCGACGAAGATTAGCGTCATTGCTGATGGATTTGTTGATAATTTAGTTGGTAAAGGAGTCCCAAAAAGTAAAATTAGGTTGATTCCTAACTGGGTTGATGTTAACTTTATACAACCTTTGCCTAAAGAAAATAATTATTTTCGAGCCGTTCACCAACTCGACGGCAAATTTGTGGTTCTGTATTCCGGTAACATTGGTCGCACCCAACCCTTAAAGACCCTGATCGATGCGGCGACTTGCCTGCGACATATTCCCGACATTGCTGTGGTGATTGTGGGAGAAGATAAAGCCTTACAAGACCTAGAGCTTTATTGTCAAAAAGTGGATGCGCCAAACGTTTTGCTACTGCCATTTCAACCCCGCGAAAAATTACCGGAACTACTGGCAGCGGCGGATGTAGGGTTGGTGATGCAAAAGGAAAACGTGATTTCCTTCAATATGCCTTCTAAAATTCAGGTGCTGCTAGCCAGCGGTCGGGCAATTTTGGCTTCTGTTCCTGCTAGTGGTACGGCAGCTAAAGCGGTGCAGCATAGCGGCGGCGGTGTCGTCGTTCCCCCAGAAGATCCTGAGGCTCTGGCAGCAGCAATTTTAGACTTATATAAAAACCCTGACAAAGGGGAAAGACTGGGTCAGCAAGGCAGACAATATGCTATCGAAAATTACTCCTTTAAGCACGCCTTGGAGCAGTATGAGAAGCTGTTTGATGAGGTTAGGCTTCATTGATCTAGAATGAAAGCAAAATGGTTGTCGGGTTGAAGTAGCGATCGCGCGATGCCTAGCGTTTATTATCCTGGGAACTAGCGATCGCCCAAAGCCTTAGGCTTTGCCCTTTGCTTCTGTCCCGATAGCCCTATGGAGTTCCTCGCCCAATGCGCGAACAGGTCTTAGCCTGGTTAGCAGATCGTGTCCCTGCCGCTCGAATCAAACATATATTAGGCGTCGAGCGGATGTCTATTGAGCTAGCGCTGCATTATCAACTCGACGAGAAAAAAGCAGGGACAGCGGGGTTGATGCACGATCTCGCAAAATACTTTAAGCCTTCGCTGCTGTTACAAATGGCACGAGAAGAAGGATTGGAATTAGACCCGGTGGATGAAGAAAATCCGCATTTATTGCACGCAGATGTTAGTGCAATTGTTGCTAGAGACAAATTTGGAATATTTGATGAAGAAATTTTGCAGGCAATCCAGGATCACACCTTAGGCAGACCAGGAATGAGTGAATTGAGTTGTATCGTGTTTTTGGCTGATACTCTGGAACCAGGCAGAGGTAACACTCCTGAGTTAGAAGCTTTAAGACAAGTTGCTTGGCAAAATCTCTACAAAGCTGTTTGGCTAACTTGCGATTATTCCCTGAAATATCTCCTCGAAACTCGGTGCTTAATTCACCCTCGAACGATCCGTAGCCGTAATTGGGCACTTCAAATCGCTAGCAAAAAGCAGCAACCTGAAGCTGAAAGGATGAAGGATAAATGAAATGAAAAGTTAAAAAAAGCCATAAAAAGCTGAGGCTCGAAACTTCAAAAATTAAAATAGAAACTTCAGCATCTCTCTAGTACAGTGCTGTAAGTTGAACCAACTTTGAAGGAATTTATAGGTGTTTTTGAACAAGGAAATCAGGATTTAATGTCAGAACAGTTCAAGATACAGTCCTCCTCTACTGGGAACGAAGCATTCATCTCCAACGGAGACGACGCGAATGCTTCTGCTCGACTGGCTGTCAATGCAGATAAACAAAAAGCAAGCAAAGAGCTGGCTTTAACGGCTGCCAGAGCTGCTGATGACCGCAAAGCGGCTGACATCGTATTGCTACAGGTAGGAGAGGTATCCTATCTGGCGGATTACTTTGCGATCGCAACCGGCTTCTCCAGAGTCCAGGTGAGAGCGATCGCCCAATCCATTGAACAGAAAGTAGAAACGGAGTGGCAACGTCTGCCTCTGCGCGTGGAAGGAAAGGCAGAAGGTAGCTGGATACTGTTGGATTACGGGGATGTCATCATTCACATCTTGTTGCCTCCAGAGCGGGAATTCTATAATCTGGAAGCATTCTGGGGTCATGCTGAAAAAATCGATTTCTCAGCATCGTGAGCCGATGGGAAAGTAAAAACATGATGGAAACTCCAGTTTCAGTTTGCCCAGTTCCCGCCGAACAACAACCGCTCAATGAGTACCAGGAGTTGAAGGATTCTTGGTCTTTTCGCTGGGTGACGCTGGAACTGGGAGGATACATCAAAAAGCTGGCTTGGATTTGGGGTCTCGGCTGGTTCGTCGCAGGTCCAATGGCAGCGGCAAGCTTTGCGCCAGGAAAGTATCCGAGCAAGTTTATCCTCATGGGTGCAGCAGGAGCGAGCTTGGGAGTGGTGTTGGCACTGGTGCGACTGTACTTGGGTTGGTCTTACGTGCGATCGCGCCTAGAGAATCAACAAGTATTTTATGAAGAATCCGGTTGGTATGACGGTCAGTGCTGGACAAAGCCAGAAGAAATTTTGACACGCGATCGCTTGATCGTCACTTACCAAGTTCAACCAATCCTTCAGCGGTTACAGCGAACCTTTGTCTTGCTTGCCTTATTTTCCTTTGCAGGTAGTCTAACTTGGTATTTTCTGTAATGAGCCATTAGGCATTAGGTCATTGAGCGAGAGGTAGTGGATAGTAAGGAAAGGCTGCACAGTCTACCGAAGACCTCAGAACAAGCGATCGCAGGCTACTGAACAACTAACAAAAAGTGATAAAGTCTTACCCATGACAAGGGGAAAAAGAAATCAATCCGCAGAACTGGAAGTTCGGTTGCTGCGAGAAGGCATTATTGAATCAACGCATCGCGCCCAAGCAGTCGTCTGTGACAACCGAGGGCGCGTTCTATCCGTGGCAGGCAGTTCGGAAACTGCTGCTTTTGTTCGTTCCGCCCTCAAGCCATTCCAGGCGCTGGCAATTACGACTACCGGCACCCTAGAACGCTACAAGCTAACGGATCGAGACTTAGCCATTATCTGTAGCTCGCACCAAGGCACGACCGCCCAAGTCCGACAGGCTTTTAACGTTCTTTGGCGCTCGGATGTTGACCCATCAGCACTTCAGTGTCCAATTCCAGAAGGTAAACGGAGTCCGCTGGAGTATAACTGTTCCGGGAAACACGCTGGAATGCTTGCCGTTTGCCAAGCAAGGCATTGGCCTCTGAATACCTATTTGCAGCGCAACCACCCCGTTCAGCAGCTAATTTTAGGCAAAGTTGCCGAATTGCTGCGAATGCCCGCTGTAGAGTTCATCAGTGCCCACGATGATTGTGGCGCTCCGACTTACTTCATGCAGCTGGGGCAAATGGGTACCTTGTACGGTCAGCTTGCCTCTGGGAATAATTTGGATATGGAACGCATCGTCCGAGCCATGACCCATCACCCAAATATGGTGGCAGGAGAAGGTTTATTTGATACAGAACTCATGCGTCTGACCGAAGGTGAAATCATCAGCAAAGGGGGTGCTGAAGGGATTCAGTGTATCGGTCGCGTTGGCGAAGGGATGGGACTAGCAATTAAGGTGGCAGATGGAGCAGGACGGGCAAAGTGTGCCGTTGCCATTCATTTACTCAAGCAAATGGGTTGGATTAGTCCTACGGTGGCGGAAACCCTGTCGGAAACCTTTATGAGCTTGAGCAAATTCAAGCGTCTAGATGTCGTTGGAGAACTTTCGATGTTGTAGTTGCCACATTCTTGAATTTGCGTTATAGTAAATAAGTTGGCAACGACGCGGGATAGAGCAGCCTGGTAGCTCGTCGGGCTCATAACCCGAAGGTCAGTGGTTCAAATCCACTTCCCGCCACCAAATACAAAAGTAAACAATCCCTGCAATCCCAAAAGGTTGCAGGGATTTGTTGTAGGCTGGTTAGCAGCGATTCGGTTACATTTAAATATTTATGGCTGTGAATTTGCGGCGTCCGATTTTAGTCGGGGGAATTGGTCTATCATTCTCGCTTTGGTTGTTGCAGAGTTTTCATGACTCAGCGGGGACAGTCGGTGAGTTTAGTGTAATTGGCGCGATCGCACTCGGCGCTGGTTTCTGGTTATTCCAGAAACAGACAGCCAAAGAGCTTCATCTGCCAGATGTCAGCCAGATGGACAGGGAAACGGTAGAAAAAGCGATCGCCCAAACCGAAGGTACGATTAGCCAGCTAGAGGCAGAGGCAGAAAAGCATCCGGCAAATGCCCCGTTAAGAGAACAACTTGCCAAAATTACGAGTGAAATCGATCGCCGGGAGATGCATCTGGCTGTCACTGGCGGAAAGTCAGTCGGTAAATCTACCTTAATTCAAGTTTTAGAGTCTAACTGGGTTTCTCAACAGCCGCAAAAACTCGGCTTGCAGGAGACACCCGCTTTATTTACTGCAACTGACCAAACCCCACCCCCTTCCTTGAATCGGGAAGGGTTAGTCGAGAGGTCAGATTTAGTGCTATTTGTCACGAATGGAGATTTGACCGATCCAGAATATCAAACCTTACAGCAACTAGCGGCATCTAAAAAGCGTGCAGTGCTAGTTCTGAACAAACAAGATCGATATTTACCTGAAGAACGCGCCACAGTGTTGCAGCAATTGCGGCAACGAATGCAAGGAACGCTGAAGGGAGAAGACGTTGTAGCGATCGCTGCTTCTCCTACCCCCATCAAAGTGCGTCAGCATCAACCGGATGGTTCGGTGCGGGAGTGGATGGAAAACCCAGCGCCTGAGATGAGTGCGATCGCAAGTCGGTTAAGCCAAATTTTAGCCCAAGAAAGTCAACAGCTGGTTTGGGCAACGGCTTGGAGGGCAGCTTATGCGCTGAAAGCCGAAGCGAAATCCGCCTTAAATGAAGTGAGACGCGATCGCGCCCTTCCCGTTATCGAGCAATATCAGTGGATTGCCGCCGCCACCGCCTTTGCGAACCCTGTACCTGCCTTGGATTTGCTGGCAACTGCTGCCATTAATGGTCAGCTCGTCATGGATCTCGGTAATCTATATCAGCAAAAATTCTCTATTCAACAAGCGCAAGCGATCGCTGGGACAATGGGTAGCTTGATGCTCAAGCTTGGTTTAGTCGAGCTAACGAC
>NZ_JACJOQ010000478.1:0-14015 GCF_014695635.1 Coleofasciculus sp. FACHB-712
GCTGACAAATTTATCTTTGGTGAACCAGAGCCTGAATCAGTAGATGAAAAACTGTCTTCTTCCCCACCCGTTCCAGAACCTGGAGGGCTGCTGGAAAAATTACAAAAAGAGGAATCACCCAAAGAGCGACCCATTAGAGTTAGTCTAGACCTCTCGCCAGAAATGCACCGCCGTCTTACCAATCTTGCCAATCGCACTGGTAGGAAGAAATCTGAAGTGCTGCGAATTCTACTGGCTGAGGCTTTGGCAGAAGTTGAAGGGGGAGATTGAGTTGTGCCTATTGGGATAGCGATCGCGCCGCAGGCGATGGCATCGCGCGATCGCACTTTACTTGATTGGGGATTTACGAATTCTACGATCGCGCCGCAGGGTAACAGAGCGCGATGGTAAGCGATGCCACTGCTGCCAGTGCTGCCGCTCGAATGTGGTTCCAGGATGTCCAGTTGGCAAGGTAGCTAGCCCAAAGGTTCTTGCTATCAGTGCTGTCTGGCTCGACCTTCGGCAGCGCTTCGTTCAGCGGTACGTTGAAGACAATTGTTACACCTAATGTGCCAACGAGATAAAGTAGGCTGCCGAGGAGCAGGTAAGATGCACCGGGTTGATGCCACTTTAAAAGCGAGGAGACAGATAATAAAGATACAAGCCGCAGCCGTTCCTAAGAGCGCTGCCATAAATACGGATCGATCACCGTTGTATTGATGGCTTGCATAGCGGCAATGCTCTGTGTCGGTTGGAGCCGAGCCAGGGCGTTCATCACGAAGGTCGAAAAGGCGAAGAAGACTCCGGCTATCAGCCCACAGCCTAGGGCTGCGAAAAAACTTCAATGCAATAAGTAAGTAGTCAACAGTTGCCATAAAGCTGGAGTGCAGATTACTGCATGATGATAATGTTGGGCCGCGGCTTGCGGCAATTGTCCTCAGTTCTGGCAGAAACTGCGCCAACCAACTGCGACACTATGCTGAAGATAAGAGAGCGCGATCGCTGCCAGATCAGTCCTCGCAATCCTTTTGTAGTGTCTGCCGTGCATCCCACAGGATCGCATAGCGATCGCTGTCTCGACTTCCGGCTCCCTACCGGGTGAAGCTTGATTTCGGAGCGCCGAAATCAAGAGGGCGATCGCTGTCTCAATTTTCAACCCCTGCCAAACCGGAAGAACTGTGGGCACAGAGGGAACAAGGTTTGTTAATGGGGGAGTATAGTGAAGCAGTTACCAGGGGCAAAGTAGCGCTTAAATTCCCACCTCATGTCCCTTGTGGCAGTTTTTCCTCCAACTGATTGACACCGCACCTGCGGAACGAAGCGCTCAGTTAATGCTTTTTTTGACCTTTCTTATAAGGTTGTCCGCAATAGGAACAGAAGCGACGCTGGAGAGACATAATCGGCTCATTAGACCTCTTACGAAATTAAGATGATGCGGTTAATTTGAGTTCGTAATTACACTACATTTATTAATTGCCTGATGACACATAGATTAAAAAATGGGTTATGACACATGGTAAAACTGGTTTTGAGGCAGGTTATATCAACTTCAAGAATCTGTCTTATAAACGGTCGTTCATGGTACTGTACCCACACATAGCGATCGCATCTACAAGCGTCCAAAACAGAATTTGATAAGCTTTGGACAACAAAGAAATTCTGATTTTCGTGAAGACAGTGCGGAAATTATGAGGTTGATAGAGTAAAACCAAAATAGTGGTTTTAAAGTTCTAGAGTCTACGAATGTTGAGCGATCGCCTGCTCCAAGATACCTCATGGCGCAACTTTGAGCGCCTTCTCTCATTCCAGTAGCGTCCAGCAATTTCTTCTTTGGATATGGCTTTGGCTTACCTTAGTGCAACATACTCAAAGATGTTAAATGGGTTCTATATGGCTGGTTTGCTCGTCAGCTAACTTTATTACACTCAAGTCGTCTGACACGGTGCCCAGAGGAGAAATAGGACAGATTACGGTGTTGGGCAAAGGTGAAAAGACCTGCACATTTTATTACCAGTGAGGCTTTGGACACAACTGCAACAGCTAAGGGTTGATTCCAGTGCTAGTGACCCCGTGTTTCGCTCCAAAAATAGTAGATCCCTCGATCGCACCAGAACTTTCCGAATTGTCAAGGCATCTACTCAAAGGGCTGGGAACGAATAATGCTAGTCCGCATTGGTTGAGGCATGCCCACGCTTCTCATAGTCTCAATCGCGGCTCTCCACTACATCTAACGCAGCACACCTTGAAACACTCCCGGATTGGGACGACCGAGCGCTACCTTCATGTCAGACTTAATGACAGTTCTGCCATGTATCTACCTAAGTGAAATGTTAGAAAAATTATAGACATTGCACATTGATTTTCTAATCAGTTTTGCAGATGGTCTAGCGCCCTGAAAAACATATTCTGGGGTGAGGATGAGGAATGTCAGATAAACCCTCCCTTCTCGGACATTTTTTTCGTATTAGTCATAGACCAGCTTTAACCAGAAGTTGAACATCTGGATTAGAACCATTGCCATTTGAGTTAAGCTCAATTTCAATTTCAAATTGCTCAATTTGTCCCTTTAACCATTCAGAAAACAAATCGGAGAGAATTTTGTAGCGAATTAGCTCATCTAATCGTGGCTGAATGAGTTCCTCAACCCAAATTAAGTGTGAGCCTTTAGATGTCACTATTGGTCTGAGAATCTGGGGTCCGGTGGCGGCAAAGACGGCAGCAGAAATCTCTGGCTTCAGAGCTTTCCGGCTCAGCGTTCCCCGATATCCCCCAGTGCGGCGTAGCTCCGTATCCTGGATGTATTGGTGAGCCACAGAGGGAAAACTGATCTCGCCTTCTGCGATCGCATAAAAGAGTTCCATAGCCAGGTCTTGATCGTCGAGGACTACTTCATACATGACAACCTGAGCGTAATCAAGCTGATGTTCAACAAAAAAGGGTTCGACTTTAGCGGCAAAGAGATGTTGAGCCAATTTCGAGGAGACGACAGTGGCATAGACCGATTCTTCAAACTCATCTAGGGACAAACTATGTTTTTGCAGCCACAGCCAGGTATCGTCAGTACGCCGGAGATTGTTGATTAATCGGATGTTGTCTGCTGCTTGCTGAAGTTCTTCAGGCTCTACTTTAATACCTACCTCTTGGGCTGTAGATGTAAGAATCTTACGAGTAGCGATGCCTTCAATAACAGAAGGAATTTGGCAAGATAGCTTGATTTGATAAAGAATCTCTTCACGGGAAACGGTAAGAACTTTTGACATGATAGTACTCCTAGTACGAGAGGTTAAAACAAACAGTCAAGATGTACAAATGTGAAAGTAAACGGCTGCTCTACAGTTCCAGTCCGCCTTTTTGCAGCTTCTTAAATGGATCGAGGATGAAATCAATGAGGCGACGCTGCCGGACAATTACCTCGGCTGTCGCTGTTTGACCTGGGTTCAGAACTACACGTTTGTTTTGGGTTTGGATATAAGTCTTTTCGAGGGCGATTTCCAGTTCAAAAGTTTCTAGCTGTCCTTGCGCTGTTTGCATCGGTTTGGAGTCTGGGGAAATCCAGCGCAGGTGGCCTTGCACCACTCCATAGTCTTGGAAGGGATAAGCATCAAACTTCAGCTTGACAGGCATTCCCTGACGCAGGAATCCACTCTCTGGGATGGGCATCTGTGCCTTAAATACGAGGACTGCTCCCTTTGGTGCAATCTGAGCAATCATCTGACCGGGTTGTACCACAGTCCCAGCACGTTGGATAGGCAACTGAAAAATGGTGCCCTCAGTCGGTGCTCGGAACACTCGTTGCTCTAACTGAAATTTCAAGGATTGAATCTGGCTTTTGCTCTCTTGAATTTCGGCTTGGAGGGAAGTGATTTGTGTTTGCAAGTCTTTAAGCTGTTGTTCACTTTTAAGTACAGCCAATTTACCTATCTGAATAAGGCTCTGATAGCCACTCTGTTGCTCTTTCAAGCGAGACTCAGCTTGGCGTATCTCAGCTAAGGCTTGATGAATAGTTCTCTGATAGCTGCCCCGTTGCTCTTTCAGGCGGGATTCAGCTTGACGTATCTCGGCTAAGGCTGCGGAGCGTAACCGTCGGCTCTCCTCTGCCGACCGTTCCATTTCAACAACCTTGACTTGTGGAACGACACCTTCCTGCCAGAGTTTGCGGTAGCGTTGGACTTCTACCCTGTCCTTGGCAAAACGGCTGTCTGCTAGGATATGGGCAGTTTGCGTCGCACTAAGATTCGCCCTTGCCTGCTCGACTTGAGCCTGTTTTTCTTCTTGTAAGCTATAGGCAGTCTTGTTAGCACTGAGGTTCTGCCTTGCCTGCTCGACTTGAGCCTGTTTTTCTAATTCTTGAGCCACGTTCTGCTGCTGCTGGGCGCTAATCGCGATCGCCAATTGGTTTTTCATCACCTCCAACTGCGCTAGGCGATTTAGTTGACCTTCCAGTTTCATCTGAGCCTGTTGAAAATCGGTGCGGAGTACATTAGACTCCAGTTCTATCAGAACCTGTCCTGCTTTTACGGTTTGGCCTTCCTTTACTCTCACTTGAGTAACGGTTCCAGCAGCCGGGGCATCTAATCTTTGCGTTGCGCCTTTTGGTTCCAGTCGCCCTCTGGCGCTACCCGTCTCATCGACTTTGGACAGCATTGCCCAAGGTAAGACGATACCAGCAAATACAACCAACAGATACAGCAATCCTCGCGTCCAAACTCTTGGCAAGCTATCAATGAGTTCCTGGGTCAAGGAAGACCAATCATTGCCAAGAAATTCAGATGATTTTGATGGAGTCTCAGGCGGTGTCCTCTTAGGGGTGGTGAGGTCTAGAAGCTCCTCAGATAAATCTTGGTCTTTGCGATAATGACCGTTCTGACTGAACTGGTCTTGTGTACTAAATGTATTTGGCATAGTTGCTTATAATTGCTCTCAATGAATGACAGCAGTAGCTCTCTCACCCAGAATTGGGATAAAGCAAAACATCTGAAAAACTTGAAGCAGCGATTTTTTTCAACCTGCAACAGCAAGTTGCTGCTGGTTAAGGTAGAAGTAGTGACCGCGCTTGGTCATTAATTCATCGTGGGTACCACTTTCAACTAAGACGCCTCTATCTAGTACCAGAATTTTGTGAGCATTACGTACTGTGGAGAGGCGATGAGCAATCACCAGCGTTGTCCTGTCTTGGAGAATTGTGCTGAGGTTGGTCTGGATAATTCGTTCAGATTCAGCGTCAAGGCTGCTGGTGGCTTCATCTAGAATCAGTAATCGGGGATTCCCTAGAAGGGCGCGGGCGATCGCAAGGCGCTGTCGTTGTCCACCAGACAGCATTCCTCCCCCCTCACCGATTTGCGTTTCGTAGCCCATTGGCAGTTCTTTAATAAATGGATGCGCTCCTGCTTGTTGGGCTGTTTCGATAATTTCTTCCAGGGTGGCTTCTGGATGACCTACACTAATGTTTTCGCGAATCGTACCGCCAAACAGAAAGGTATCCTGGTCAACCACACCAATCTGCTGTCGTAGCGATCGCAATGACAAACTCGTAACATCATAGCCGTCAATCAATATCTTCCCTTCTGTGGGCGGATACAGTCCCAAAAGTAGCTTGGAAATTGTCGTCTTACCAGAACCACTGCGCCCAACTAGCGCTATCATTTGCCCTGGCTGCACTTGAAAACTAACGTTTTCCAGCGTGTTGACATCGCTTTCTGGGTGGTAACGGAAAGTAACTTTATCAAAGTGAATGTAGCCATGAATGGGTGGTAAAGATTGACGAGTTGACGATTGCAAATCCTCTTCTGGTTCAGCATCAATCACATCGTTGATGCGTTCAACTGCAATCAGCACTTCTTGTAACTCATTCCACAGTACAATTAGTCGCTGGAAGGGACGAATCACATTGCCAAGCAACATATTGAAAGCGACTAATTGTCCAATAGTCAGCTCGTTCTGAATCACTAGCCACGCTCCAAACCACAGTAAACTTGTGCTTACTATTGCTTCGATCGTTGAGCTAAAAATGGCAAGCGTGTTGCCAATTACCTGCCCAGAAAAAGTCTTTTTAATCGACTTGCCAAATAGTTCCTCCCAATGCCAGCGCACGCTCATTTCAACCGCCATAGATTTGATCGTGCGGATGCCAGTTAGGGATTGGATGAGGTACCCAGTCTCTTCATTATGGGCACTAAAAATCTCGCGGGAGACACGCTGCAAGAATGGTGTAGCAATTAGCGCCAGCAATGCAAACGGTGGCACAATTACCAACACGAGCAGTGCCATCTTCCAGCTATACCAGAACATCAAGCCTACATAGACGAACACTGTCAGTAAATCGAGAACGATGGACAGTGCTTCACCTGTTAGAAAGCGTTGAATCTTACGATTTTCTTGAACGCGGGAAATAATATCTCCAACGTAACGAGACTCAAAATAATTCAGGGGTAAGCGGAAGGTATGGCTAATAAACCCGACAATGAGTGCTAAATCGACTCGGTTAGCTGTATGGTCTAAAAGGTATTGCCGCAGTCCAGTCATGGCGACCCGGAAGAGGCTAAAGATGAGCAAGCCCAAACCTACAGCCGTTAAGGTGAGATTACTGCGCTGCACGACCACTCGGTCTAACAACAATTGAGTAAACAGCGGCGTAATCAGTCCGAAAATCTGAAGCAGGACTGAAGCGATGAACACTTCCAGCAATACTAACCTGTGAGGTTTTGCTAATTCAAAGAACTGCCAGAAAGGAGTAGTGGTCTCTTTAGTTTCTTTGAGTAAGGCGGTGGGTTGTAATAACAATGCATAGCCAGTCCAACCCGCTTTAAATTGTGCATGAGTGAGGGTACGCTGACCGATCGCAGGGTCTGCAACGATAACGCGATCGCGTGTGACTTTGTAGACGACGATGTAATGTTTACCTTCCCAGTGGACAATGGCAGGTAGGCTTTGTTGTCCAAGTTTGTCGAGGCTGGCTTTTACAGGTCGGGTCGAAAACCCAATACTTTCGGCGGCGGCGGCTAAACCTCGTAGTGATGCGCCATTGCGGTCAACGTTGGCAATGTCTCGCAGTCGATTGACGCTGAAGCGCTTACCCCAGTAACGACTCACCATCACCAGGCAAGCTGCACCGCAGTCAGAGGCGCTTTGCTGTTGAAAGTACGGATAGCGTCGGGCGATGCGCTGCCATAAGTGACCGATTTTTACGGTTGGGTTTGGGAAGTAAGCCTTATTGATTTTTTTCTCGGACTCTGGGGATTTTAGATTTTGGCTCCTCCCCGAACTCCGGGGGGGTAAGGGGGGGTTGGATTTTGGATGGGGAAATTTCTCTATCTCCCCATCTCCCCATCTCCCCATCTCCCCATCTCCCACTGGCGGTGTGTCAGAGTTAGTGAGTTCAGCCAGTTGTGGCAAGTTAGCGAGTGCTGTTTCCCAATGAGAACGTCCCAGACTGTAGAGTTGGGTTGGTTGAGTCACCTGCCAACCACGTTCCTTGGGTAACTGCGAACAAACGTAAATATTTCCAGCAGTTAGCCTCAGTCCTGATGGGTGCAGCAGTTCCCCTTGACGCAGTAGCATTAGCTGCTGTTCTTCTAAGAGTGAAGTTGGCAGTTTACCGATTTGCAGATTGTGCAGCTCCAGCAGTGGTAGTGTCTGCATTACCCCTTCGTAAGGAGCATTGCCAAGGGGAGGAGTTTGGCGACATAACAGCAGCAAATCCCAAAGGACTGCTTGGTGATGAAGATGCTGTCCAATAGAGGGATGCTTGCGAATTAGCGATCGCAAACAATCTCCCGGAATGTAGCAAAGTTTGAGATTTACAGAAGCTCTAGCAGCGTAAGGCTGAAAGTGTTCTTCTGGAAACAGGGTTAGCTCACCGAATGATGCACCTACGCCTATGGAAGCAATTAAGTTATCAGTGCGGTCAAGCAGTCTGACTTTACCTGCCAGGATGATATAGATGCCAATAGTCGCGTCTGCTGTCTGCCAGAATGGTTTGCCTGCACTTGGCTGTAGAATTTCAAGAAGCTTGCAGCAGTTTGAGAGTTCCTGCTCTGAAAGAGGTTGACCCAAGGTTTGGGCGAGGTGTTGACCTAGCTGTTGGGTTGAAAATTCTGATGATTTCTGAACCATGACTTGCACAGAAGTTTAACGGCAGAATTAGTTACTGGTCTTGATGAGATTGAACGACCACAGGAAATTAGGATCGGGGGAAGACTGTAGGTCGCGAATGGTAATGTTGGAGTCCTTTGTGCCATCCGTACCTAACTGTGCGCTCTCGCATTTTTGTCGGGTGGAAAGCCCCATCTCCTTGAGCAGACGGTTAATATGGCAAGCGCTAACCTTAATATCTAGTTCTTTTGCCAGATGCTTGCTTAACCATTGCGCTGTCCAGCGTTGAAATGAATAGTCATATTCACGCGGGCTATGGCTCACGAGTTCTTTCAAGCGAGCGAGATATTGCTCGTTAACTGTCTTGGGGCGTCCCATCGAGTGGTCGTTCCAGCGATGAGCCTGACCTGTCTGTGCCATGACTATCCAGTACCGTGCCATTTCTTGAGAACACCCTAAGGCTTTGCAGATTTGGGCTTGAGATTGACCTGTATCTGCTAACAGCATGATTTCAATACGACGACGGTACTCTGGACGTAAATCAGCTTGCAGGCTCTTTAGCAAAAGCTTGTGCTGAAAAGGTGTTAAGTACTGACCTTGCTTTTCCACAGCTATTCCTCCTTGTAGAACTTCACTAGATATGTGGAATCAGTTCTCTTATTTCTCCAAAGTCTTTTCCTGTCTAGGTTGAGCGTGCCTTAGCTTGAAGTTCATCTGGATGATCCTTGGATGACGATTGAGAATTTGGGTTTGATTGCCAAGATGCTCCGAAGCGAACTTCTGTTTACTTCTCGGACTCAAAAACCCAGGAATTCTGCGAACTGTTACAAAAGTTCACAATAAACGTGTGAACGGTCAGAAGTGTCGCTTTTCAGGCGGTGGTGCTGTGACAGGGGAGGAGTGGCGATCGCTTGTGACCATAACTCCAGATGCATCGCTTCAGTGTCAGAGTCCATGAAACGGAGTAGTTCAGCGGGTCACTGCACTTTATTTTTGAAGACAAAAGCGCATTTCTTTTTAAATATGAAAGATTTGAATAATGGAAACATAACTCCTGTAGCTATGTTTATAAAAGCAGATTTAACCACTTGCTTTTCTAAATTTAGTCTCACAATACTGAAGTAAGATTAGACAATGTAAAGCTAACTTCCTTCCAAACAACTTCATCTAAGAGAAAAAATGGCTACTATTGCAATTTATGAGCTGCGTCCTGCTGGTTACGACTTATTTTCGGATTCTGAAAGCTTCATGAACAATTTGTCTGAAGAAGAACTCAGCGTGCAGGCAGGGAGATGGACAAATCCCTGGTTGAGTCCTTTGTATTCACTTGCCAGCCCTCCAATTCTTTCCATATAGTTTTTTTCTGACGCGCTCAAGTTTGATGTAGAGCAGGCTCTCATTGTTTTTAACTACCTTAATGATTATTGTGACTTAGCCAATCTGTACGTAAGGGAGAATATTTTCCTAAGTGCGATCACGTTGTAACTAGTGATCGTTCTTCAGGTTGCTACTCAGTCTAACCTGCTTCAAGCTTGAAGCAGGTTTTTATTTGGGAATTTTTAAAGAATTGATTTTGAGCAAAACTCCTTATATAAAGATTTCTCTGAAAGCAGTGACGCTCTACCTTTTGATACTTCCGTATATACTATAACGCTACAATTTTACCCGTTCCAAGCTAGAATAGCCGCAGCATCTCCATTTTTAAATAGAAAAAGTTAGTAATGAAAACATAATTCCTTTAGTTATGCATATATAAGCCATTCCAAAGCATTGAAATAATAGATTAAATCTCAGAAGATTGAAATGTGATTAGGAAATACACAGCTAATCTGATTCAAAACAACTTCATCTAAGAGGAAAAAACAATGACAACTATCAAAATTTCTGAGCTGAAACCTGCTGGTTACGATCTTTTATCCGACTCCGAAAGTTACATGAATCAGCTAGGTAACAATGAGCTAGATTCCGTTTCTGGAGGAGACAAACCCTTTAACGATGTGGGAGATTATGTTGGCTATGGTCTTTTGTGGACAGCTGGAGCTATGTCTGTTGTTAGCGCAGTAGGTCTATCTTTTGCCTCACCAGCAGCACCTGGGGCTTTAATTGCCTCTGGCGCAGGTTTAGCAACGTTTGCTGCTGCTAGTGCAGCAGCATACGATTAAGCCTGAGGCTCTAGAACAATTAAGGAATGAGCTGGTAATTAAATCCTTGAGGGAATGATCTTGCTAGCTCATTTAGGTGACTTTGAGTGAGATTGCAATCTCACAAGCTATTAAATGCACGTCAAAAGTAGCATTTACTATCCAAGGTGTGTGCTACTTTTGTTTATTTACTTCGGCAATTCGCAGACTCAAAGCTTCAGGTATTGTGCAACTTAGAATTCAGAGGATTTTTCATTCATGACATTTATTTTAAACACTAAAAATGTCTTCAGCTATTTGATTGAGCAGAAGATATGCAACCGTGAAGAACAAGACTTGAGACAACCCAAACTAAAGCCTGCGAGAAATTTTAATTTATTACTCAATTTGCAAGATGAACGTAAACTTCTAATAAAACAAGAACGTCGTGATCGTGAAGGAAAAACGACGGGAGAATTTTTGCAAGAATGGCAAGTTCAAGAGTTTTTAAAACGATTTTCAGAGCTTAGGTACATTCGCTTATTCTTCCCAGAAGTAGTCCATTTTGACGTGAATGATTCAATTATTGTGTTCAACTACCTTGATGAATATCACGACCTTGCTGAGTTCTATGCGAAGGAGAATAGTTTTCTAGTTGAAATTGCTGCCTCAGTTGGAGCGATTCTGGCTACAATCCATCGCTCCACCTTAGACCGCCAGGAGTACCAGGACTTCTTCTCTCAAAATTCCGAAGGTGTAAATATTCACCAAGCTCCTAAAGTTAGTCGTGGGTTGGAACGGATTGGTCCTGAAGTTTTTGGTCTAGTTCCCGCAGATGGTCTCAAATTCTTTGCTCTCTATCAACGCTATGACAGTCTTGGAAAAGCGATCAAAGAGCTAAGAGATAACTTCGAGCCATGTTGTCTCACACACAATGACCTGAAGCTGAACAACATCCTCCTGCACAAAGATTGGGAGCAAATCCTCTCCAAAACATATCAATCAAGTGACAGCATAGTTCGGCTGATTGATTGGGAACGCTCCAGCTGGGGAGACCCGGCATTTGACCTGGGAATGTTGATAGCCAGCTATCTACAAATCTGGCTAAGCAGCTTGGTTATCAGTAAGTCTATCGATATCGAAGAATCTTTGCGTCTTGCGATGACTCCGCTCGATCAACTCCAACCTTCCATCGCTGCGCTTACGAGGGCTTATCTTGGCAACTTTCCAGAAATTCTAGAGCACCGCCCTGACTTTTTGAGACGAGTTGTACAGTTTTCTGGTCTTGCCTTAATTCAACAAATCCAGGCAATGCTCCAATACCAAAAATCCTTTGGTAATACGGGTATCTGTATGCTTCAAGTTGCCAAAACTTTGCTATGCCGTCCGGAGCAATCAATCCCGACTGTTTTTGGAGTAGCAGAATCTGAACTCACTCACCTCAGCCGTTCTCTTGCTTAAGTAGTTTTAGTTGTACCCAAACCATTATGCAATTACTAGATTCTCCTCAAAGTCAACTGCTAGCTTCTGCGCCGGATCGAGTGCTGGATTCTCTTCAAGATATTGCCAATCATGTTCAAATCCAGTCCAACTTCTGTATTAGCCATCCAGCTTACAAACCCTTTGAAATTCCTGCTGAGGTAGTAACTCGTTTTCAACAAATACCTTTGGAACTTCAGAATAAGTATCAGAGTTTACAACTGCAAAGTTTTCTCTACGGCATCTATTACAACGGCTCGATGCAAGCTGCCCTTGCACCGGATGCAAGTTCAGCTGACCTAGCACTTCATCAGAATTTAGAGAACAATACGTTCCTGGGGGTAGATATGGAGTTTTACGATCGCCTACATAAAAGCAATACCGGAGAAGGCTACTTTGACCCAGGTTGGCAGGTGTTGCGGCAGGAACCTGATGGTAGTCTTGCCGTGACAAAGGGCGGTTTAACTCTGCACATTGAGCGCGAACAACATCTACAACTAGCTGAACAATCCGCCGCCGTAGGCGACTCGGTCGCTATTCGGAGGCCCCGTAATTTAGTTCAAAACGGGTTCTACATGGCGGTAAGCAATGCGGGGCCAGATACTCATCCTCAGACAGTGAGAGTCTACTTTAATTTAAGCCCTGAAGGTGCGGTTGCCGTTATGGAACGCCTAACGCGGCAACTAAATGAAATCAAAATTCCCTTTACCTGTAAGGTGCTATACAACCCTTCTGACTACGGGCGCTATGACTCAGGGGTTCTCTACTTTGAGAAAAGTAACTATGAAACAGTCCGGCAAGTGCTTCAGACTGTATATGCGGAAAACCAATTGCATTTTCGGACGGAAGTACCCCTGTTCACAAAGTTACTTGCGCCTGGACTTGCTCTAGCAGAAGAACCAGATTGCAAATTTGCTGCTGTAGAGAGTTTTGGAATGAACCGCTGCCAAATTGTTGCCAATGGCTTGCTGGAAGCTCGGCAAAACGGTGATGAATCTCCAGAAAGTCGAATGGTATCTATCCATCAACATTTCTCCCTCCTAGGGATTGACTGGCAGCGTTCCTACCTCAATGCCAACTCTGAAGATATCTACACGCCATTAGACCTATGAAACTAACCGATCTCGCGCCGCCTAACGTAGTCTCAGCAAGCGAAGTCAGTCATGCAGCCGATAAATTTCCAGAGTCCGATTTGCCGTTTTATCGCAAACTGGGGCGGACTGATTTAACGGTTAGCTGTCTCGGCTTGGGCGGCGGTGGTGGCATCTCCAGTGAAGATACCCTTTACGCTTTTGACAGGGGGATTAACTACTTCTTCTACTCCAGTGACCTGCACCACTATATCTACAGTCCCATGTCTGGAGCGCTACGGCAGCTATGTGGACGTGGCTCCTCGGTACGCGAGAAAGTGGTGCTGGCAACCGTGACTTACATCAAAAGTCCAGAGATGGCGATCGCCGCTCTATTAGATCAGTTCGTGGAACTAGGGATTGACTACATTGATGTGTTGTTCTGGGGCTGGATTGGTTCCAATGATGGGCAAGCTTTAGAGGATTGCTTGCAGCTTGCCCCCGATTTGAGAGGCGCTAATAGCGTTTATCAACGCACCATCGAAAGAATGTTTGGCACCTCAGAACGTCTCAAGAAAATGGGAGCTGTTCGCTACATCGGCGCTTCGTTCCACGATATCAATCTAGCTCAACAGTGGTCGCATAGCCCCTTGTTAGATGTTGTGATGGTCAGACACAATGTCGCTCATCGGTCTGCCCAGAGCCAGGTGTTCAATCAGCTAGATGCCCAAGACCCGCAGCGACCGGGTATCGTCACGTTCAAGTCTACAGGTTCTCACACAGGAGCGTTATGGAATGCCCCTGATGGTCTACCGAAAGCGTGCTGGCGACCTACTGTTCCCGATTTATACCGCTACTCCTTAAGTCAGAACTGTGTCGATATTTGCTTAACAGGTTTGACTCGGCGGGAAGAAGTTGATGCCGCGATATCTGGCGTTCAGCAAGGCAAACTCACGACTGCTGAACTTGACTACCTCAACCTTTACGGCGATTTACATCGTAACAAGCTCAAAATCCAAGAAGTTTCACCTGAGCGACTACTTTACCGAATTTAGGGAGCAATGCCAGCACAATAAACTACTCACTGAGGAGAATACACGCCATGAAATAAAGTTTGGAAAAAACTGACACAGCTCGCACGCAATCTAAATAACTTTACTTAGCGGGACTTAAACAGATTTCAAGCCCAAATAAAACCCAAAGCAGCTTTATAGGCTGAGAATACATCTCGATTAGCGTTCACCCACTCCATAAAACGGAAAGACATCGCTGTCCG